>JAFVCY010000031.1 GCA_017478805.1 Clostridia bacterium | reverse complement strand
TTACTATTTCACCTAACAAATTTAGTTGCCTCTTACTTTGTCTTCTCTCTACTCTATTCATACACTTTACATCCCGAAAATTTATTTTTTATTATTATACATTAAAGTAATTTTTTATTGAAGTATCAACGTTTATCTATTTTTATTAAATTCTTTTTTTATTCGAGCATATGTTACATAAAATGTGTCTCTTATTGCAAACTTATATTTTAATTTTACTTGATTTATACTTATTTCGATTCTATGTTACAGTTATATTACAATTTATTATACATGCCCTTATAATTAAATAAATGAGAAAATATATGATTATGATAATTCCAAAAAATATGTTCATTATAACCAATCAAAATATTTTTTCATGTCAGAATAAATGTCAGTTTAAATGTCAGAATATATTGTATAAATCATTTAATAGTGCTATAATACTAATCGAAGGAGAATACTGTAAAATAATTTTATATAAAAATAGAGATTTTTAAAAAGATTTGTGATATACTATTATAGCAAATTAAGGAGGAGTTTTAATGGATAATATATACGAAGTGCTAAAAGAAAGAGATTTAATAAAACAAATAACATTTGAAGATGAATTTAAAGAAATGGTAAAAAATGAGAAGTTCTCTGTATATCTAGGTATAGACCCAACTGCAGATAGCATACATATAGGTCACTTTATACCACTTATGATGATGTCATACTTTCAAAAATGTGGACATAGACCAATAATATTAATTGGTGGTGGAACTGCTATGATAGGTGACCCATCAGGAAAAACAGACATGAGAAAGATGCTCACTAAAGAAGAAGTAATGAGCAATGTGGAAAAGATAAAAAATCAAGTAAGCAGATTTGTATCATTTGAAGGTGAAAATCCAGCAATAATAGTAAATAATGCTGACTGGATACTAAATCAAAACTACCTAGAGTTTATATCAAAAATTGGTGTACATTTTAATGTAAACAGAATGCTTGCTGCAGAGTGCTTTAAACAACGTATGGAAAATGGACTTACATTTTTTGAAATGAACTACATGCTTATGCAAAGTAACGACTTTTTACATCTATTTGAAAATATGGGATGTAAAGTTGAAATAGGTGGAGATGACCAGTGGTCTAATATGCTAGCTGGTGTTGATTTAATAAGGAAACTTCATCAGTCTGGAAGTTTCTGCGTAACTTGCCCACTTCTTTTAAATAGTGAAGGTAAAAAGATGGGAAAAACAGTAAGTGGTGCTCTATGGCTTTCAAAAGAAAAGACTTCTGTATATAATTTCTATCAATACTGGAGAAATATAGCCGACACAGAAGTGTATGATGTCTTAAGGATGCTTACATTTCTTCCTATGGAAGAAGTAAAAAGACTAGCCTCTTTAGAAGGATCAGCTATAAACGAAGCAAAGAAAGTTGCAGCATTTGAAATTACTAAACTTATTCATGGTGAAGAAGAAGCTTTAATTGCAAAGAAAACTGCTGAAGAAATATTTGAGAAGTCTTCAAGCTCAGATAACATGCCTGAAGTAAAAGTTTCAAAAGAAAATGCAAGTATTTTAGATGTGCTTATTGCATGCTCTATTACTACATCTAAAGGCCAAGGAAGAACTCTAATTGAACAAGGCGGAATAACAATAGATGACGAAAAAATTACAGATACTTCTTACATACTCGATACTAGCAAAGAATTTGTAGTACTAAAAAAAGGTAAAAAGGTATTTATAAAAATAATATTTGAATAGATAAACTAAAGTCATATGCACGGCCTAAATGTATATGACTTTATAATATATATATAATATATTTGTACATATACATTTATTTTTCTTAAGGAGGTAAGAATATGAAGCTATATACAATAGGAGAAGAAATAGCAAACAGCATTACTCATGGAATAGGAGCTCTTTTATCTATTGCAGCCCTTGTTCTTTTAGTTGTATTTGCGGCAATATATGGGTCAGCTCTTCATGTAGTTTCTGTAGCAATTTATGGTGGTACTTTAGTAATTCTTTACACAATGTCAACGCTATATCATGCAATAACAAACGTAACTGCTAAAAAAGTATTAAGAGTGCTTGACCATTCCTCAGTATATCTTTTAATTGCCGGAACTTATACACCATTTACTTTACTTGTACTTACTCAATCTTCAAAAGCACTTGGAATAACATTATGTGCAGTAATATGGTCCTTAGCAATTCTTGGAATATTATTTAGTATATTTTTTACTGGAAAAATGAAACTTTTTACTACAATTATGTACGTTCTAATGGGCTGGTTTATAATATTTGTATTTCCTAATCTTTTAAGTGTGATGAAAGCAAGTGGTTCAATTAATGGTATTTATCTTCTTGTAGCAGGTGGAATCGCTTATACAGTAGGAGCTGTATTTTACATGATAAAGAAAAGATATTTTCATAGTATTTGGCATGGATTTGTTTTACTTGGAAGTATCCTTCACTTCTTTGCAGTTCTATTATATGTTATTTAATTTTATGCAAGCGCATAGCACCTAAGTATACAGCAGTTTGGTCTCATTTTTATAATATAGTTTGTCCTACAAGGATACTCGTTACATATATATTTATGGGAAAATATATAAATTTGTTATACAATAAACTTTACAATAACTTTACAATAAATTACGCTTTGAATTTACAAATAAGTTCAAAGCGTTTGTTTATTTTTATCTATTTCTTTTTTTATAAATATATATATTAATACATACTTAGAACATTATACATACCTGTCTCTATAGCATATCAAATTTAAATAACATTATTATATTAGAAAATGAAAGGAAAGTTTTTGTTTATAAGTTCAGATATAGCCTCTTTATCTTCTTCAAATCCAACTTCTATAAGTGCTTTACGCACAATTGCATCAAACTCATTTTCCCACATATCCACATTTTCCTCAATATTTTTAGTAGGAAAGCTATAGCGATTAAACCACTTCAATTTTTCACTGATCCATGTATCTCTAATTTCTTTAAACTGAGTACATACACTTAAAGGAACATCATAATTTTCTTTAACTATGCCAGAAAGTACAGTTTCAAAAAAGCCGTATCTTTCCTCATGAAAGGATGCATATTTAATGCTACTAATACACTTCATCACTGCTTCACAATCGTCACTTTCAAAGAAACTTTCAATGCCATATTTTTCGATATATGCCTTGTAGCTTTTTATAACTGCAAGCCTAAGCTCTCTTTGCGTATCTTCGATTAAAAAACTAGACTTTTCACAAAACCGCACTATCTCTCTTGCACTATACGGAAGTGCAAGTCTAAAATCTACCATATCAAAAATCTCTTCACATATCTTTGAGCATTTTTTTAGTCTTTTTTTACCATCCAAACAAGTTATATTATACTTACCTACAAATATACCGCAGAAAATAACAATTAAAACAGTACCTATTAACATGAAATTTACAATAAATGCCGCCATAACCATAGCCTCCTTTTTGCACAAAATTATTTAACGCTAAATTTAATGAAACTACGAGGATAAGCAGACTCTATAGCACCTATCAGTTTTTGCTTATCACCACTAAAGCGTTCTTTAGAATTTTCAATTATAACGAACTGTTCAAAGTCACTCTCCAGGCTTTTTATAACCTTCTTAAGATTAATTTTTTGTATTTTACATAGCTCATCAAACTTCTCATTTGCCCAAATATTACATGCTTCTTCATATTCTATGCAAATATTCATAGGAACATTATACTTATGCATACATATAGAGGTTATAACAGCTCTTAAAAAATTATCCTTTTCTTCCTGTTCTATTTCTTTACTATTATAGATAATATCCAGTGCATACAAATCTTCATTAGATGCCAGTAAAGAAAAATCAGTATCTTTTGAAAGATTTGCATAACTTTGCAAAATTGAAACGAATATAAATTTAGCATTTTTCTTGCTAACTCTTGAGTCTTCAGCAACTTCAACGAGCTGCATAGTAGAAGCAAACATCTTATGATTAGAACTTAACCGATATTGTACGTTCTGGGTTATTTGCTTTTCAGTTAAATACATTTTTTTACCACTTTCATCAGTTATCTTAATGTTGCTACTCTTCCATTCCGAATACACTACTAAAAATGCCGCTAAAACAAGCATAACAATAAAAATTACTAGTAAAATCCACATAATACAAACCTCCTAAAAATTATTTAGTATGCAAACAAGCATACAAGAGCTCCTTTTTTACTTGAAAGAATTATACCACAGTTTATACCTAATTTCAACAAATTAGTTTACAAAAAATACCAATAGAGGTAATAGTATAATCACGAAAATAGAGAGAATATCCTATCTATTCTCTCCAAACAATTATATTTTTATAGTTACACAAATCAAATTATTATTTTACACAACTTACTCACTATCATTTGATTTTTGTATATCAAAGTAGAAAGTAGTACCTTTTCCCTTTTCACTTTCCACTCCAAAATTAAATTTATGAAGCTGCAGTATATTCTTAACAATTGAAAGTCCAAGTCCAGTACCATAACCAGATTTTCTAAACTTGTCATTAGACTTATAATATCTATCAAAAATATGAGTTGTATCTTCCATACCTACACCATTATCCTTAACTTCAACCCTAAAGAAATCTTTAGCAATATCTTTAACATTAATATATATGGTATTATCATCTCCAGCATAATTTATAGCATTACTAACTAAATTATTAATCACTTGATTTATTTTTATTTCATCAGCTGTAACCTTAAAGTTAGTTATATTATCATCAAAACTGGCTTTAAAATTAAGCTGTGAAAAGCATTCGAATCCTTTCACTACTGATTCAATTTGCTCCTTTAAATCATAATTTTTGAGCTCTATTGCTATAGTCCCCGTTTCGTATTTAGAAAGGTCCATCATATCATCAGTAAGCTTAGTTAGAAGATCTGCTTGGTTTATTATAACATCTAAATGTTCCTCACGCTTTTCCTTCACATCTCCAGACAAGTCCTTAATCATTTCGGAATATGCCTTTATAATCGTAAGTGGAGTCTTTATATCATGAGAAACATTAGCTATAAGCTCTTTTCTTAATTTATCAGTTTTTCCAAGCTCGAGTGCGCTATAGTTTAATGTTTCTGCTAACTCATTTATCTCTAAATACTCTGTATTAGAATCAAATGTAACATCATAATTACCTGTGCCAAACTCCTTTGCTCTGCCCGTTATTTTTTCAATAGGCCTTGATATTTTCTTAGAAATTATAGTAGATATTATTACGGCAAGAATAGTAGTAATAATAGTTACATATAGCAAGATATTAGATATAACCTTACTTGTTGCAGAAATAGGTTCAAGATTAGTTGAAACAATAATATATTTAGAGTCTTTTTCTGTTACATAAACAACTATTCCCGACTGCATCTTAGTTATATTTATAGTATATGTTGCATAATCAGTATTACTTTGTTTTAGGTTTGAAATAGCATGATTTAGGTCTATATAAAATGGTCTTTTATCTGAGTTTGAACCATACACTAGCTCTCCTCTTTCAGACAAAATCATAATATTAAAAGAATTTTTAAATGCAATCTTATCTAAAACATCCTCATCATCTATATTTTCTTTAATAGCATTGCCAACTTTAGCTATCTCACTTTCTATCATAAACTTATACATTGACTGTAAAAAGATTACTTGAAGTAGCCAAAGAACAGCAAAAATTACCACTACAAAAAATATGAAATATTTTATAATCTTATTATTTAAACTATTTATTTTCATTATACTCAAACTTATACCCCACTGCTCTTAACGTTACTATACAATCTCTATACTTACCTAAATTACTTCTAAGTGTCTTAATGTGTGTATCAACTGTTCTATCTTCTCCAAAGAAATCATATCCCCATACATTAGATAAAAGCTGCTGTCTTGAAAGTGCAATATTTTTATTTAATACTAAATAGAATAATAAATCATACTCTTTAGGAGAAAGTTTTACTTCTTCATTATCAATTAAAACTTTCCTTGCGGTCATGTCAATAGATAATGTACCAAAATTAAATACATTATGCTTTTTAGCATTTCTATTTAAAATAGCGTTTATCCTTGCCATAAGCTCTTTTGGGCTAAATGGTTTAGTAACATAATCATCTGCACCTACACCAAAAGCTGCTAGTTTATCGTATTCTTCATTCTTAGCTGATAAAAATAATATACTTGAATCTATCTCTTTTGCCTTTATTCTTTCTGCAGCCTCTATACCATTAACATACGGCATCATTATATCCATAAGAATTAAGTCATACTTTAAATTAGATGCTTTTTCAATTGCCTCCATACCATCTGCTGCCTCATCTACTTCATAACCGCTAGCTAAAGCGTACTCTTTTACCACTTGTCTTATTTTAGGTTCATCATCAACTATTAATAATTTCATAATTATTTTTCACCCCTATACATTTTATTATATACTATAATTGTGCTCATTTTGTGAAGAAAAAGAAAAAAAG
>JAFVCY010000030.1 GCA_017478805.1 Clostridia bacterium | reverse complement strand
TAAAAGAGTCTAGTTTTGAAGATATGAAATTTGCAATAACTAGCACTATAGCTGACCTTTATCTTGAATTTGAATATATATTAGAAAGTGATAAAATATCAGAAAGTGAAAAGAAACAATTTAGAGATATAGTAAATTATAAAGCAAACAATGTAATGATAGAAAAAAGCATTTTAAACTTATCAAAATATTTAGAAAAATACTACGGCACGCCTGTTATAATATTAATAGATGAATATGATGCACCACTTGAAACAGCGTATATTGAAGGCTACTATGATAATGCAATAAATTATATAAGAAGTATTTATTCCTTAGCACTAAAAGGAAATGGACACTTAAAAAAAGCTATAGTTACGCGGAATATCAAGAGTTACAAAAGAAAGCATATTCAGCGGGCTTAATAACCCAAAAGTGTGCACAGTTATGGATAATAAATTTAATACTTCATTTGGATTTACTGAAGAAGAAGTAAAGAAAATTCTTAAAGATTTTGAAATAGAAGAAGAAATAGAAGATGTAAAAAAATGGTATGATGGGTATAAGATAGGTAAAGTAGATGGAATATATAACCCATGGAGTATATTAAATTTTGTAGATGAAAGGGATATTAAAGAGTATTGGGTAAATACTAGTCAAAACAGCATAATAAAGAAGATATTAAAAAATTCAAAGAAAGTAAAAGAAGAATTTCAAAAACTTATACAAGGTGAAGAAATAGAAGTTCCTTTAAAATTAGATTTAGTGTACAAGGAAATAGAAAAAGAAGAAGAAAATATATGGGGGCTATTTGTAAATGCTGGATATTTAAAAGTAATAGAAATGGTTGATTTAGAAAAAGGAAAGTATAGACTAAAAATTCCAAATATAGAAGTTAGGTCAATATTTGTAAAAGAAATTATCAGTTGGTTTAGTGAAACAAAATCTACAATATCAGTAAATAGTTTATTAAATGATTTATTAGACTTAAATTTTGAAAAATATGCTAAAAGTTTCAAAAAAATAACTAAAGAAATGTTTAGCTATTTTGATGTAGGTAGAAATACGGCTGAAAACTTTTATCATGCATTTGTACTTGGAATGCTAGTTAATTTGAAAGATGAGTATTATATACGTTCAAATAGAGAGTCTGGAGATGGAAGATATGATATAATGCTAGAACCCATAGATAAATCTAAAAATGCATATATAATGGAATTTAAAGTTTATGAAGAAGATGAAGAAAAGGATATAACAGAAACATTACAAAATGCTAAAAAACAAATAGAAGAGATGAAATATGATGTAGAGTTAAAATCAAGAGGAATAAATAATATATATAAAGTAGTTTATGCATTTAGTTCAAAAAATGTAGAGCTTGAAATATATTAATAATTATATGTTTATATAATTTAATCAGCTGTTATAATTTGAAGCATTAGAGCATGTATTTTGCTTTAGTGCTTTTATTTATTTTTTTTTTTTTGATTAATTTTAAGGTGTGTGCAAGGTAGTTTTAGTATTTTTTTCTTTAAATAATTGACATAAATATTGAAATAGGGTATTTAAAATGATATAATTATTGTAATTAATGAGTGGAGATAGAGTATGGAAGAAAAAGATAGTGAAGCAATTTTTGCTGAAAATCAAGAAGAGGAAAATGAAGTATTAGAAAATAGTCTAGATTTTCCTGTTCAAAAAAGCAAATTAAATCAAATTCTAAGTATAGTTCTTGTATTTAACTTATCTTTAGTTATTATACTTTCTGTTATTGTTGTTATACTTGGACTAGGAATAGATGTAAATAAAAGATTTAAGAAATTAGAAGTAAAAGATCCTTTAGTATCAAGTATTGAGAGCAGTGAGATATATCATGTTACTGAGTTTAAAAGTGAAAATATTGTGCTTTCTGATATGCTAAACTCTAAGGTGCATGATATGCTAGAAAAATATATAATAGGCCTTGATGCTGATTATACTAAACTTTCTAATGCTATTCATTTTGCCAAGTTTTCAAATACATTTGATGAAAATATTGTAAACCCAATAGTAAAAAGTTATGTTATTACTATGAAATTTGAAGAAATGGGTAAAACGAGCACTTTAGTAATTAATTATAACATTGACACAAGAAATTTAGGAATAGTTACAATAGATAGGGTTATAAAAGAAGATATGATGGATGCTTTTAAAGATGTATGTAAGAAGATATATAATCTAGATAGTCCTGATTTATCAAATTTTGTGCTATATAAGGAGTATATGCGTGTATATAGTGAAAACCTTGAAAGTTCTGCAGTTATAAAATACGATGATATTGAAAACTACGTTACAAATAATGTACTTACATCAGAGAATCTCTCAAATTATTATATAATATTTAAAGGTGAGATTGACCCAACAAAACCTATGCTTGCCCTTACTTTTGACGATGGACCTTACGCGCCAACTACTGGAAGGATACTTGATACTTTAAATAAATACGGAGTAAAAGCAACTTTCTTTGTACTTGGAACAAGAATAGATGCCTATCCTGATACCATTAGGAAAGCTATAGAGCAAGGTTGTCAAATTGGTAATCATACAAAAAATCATATGAATTTGGTAAGTCAGTCTGAAACTGTAATAAGAGAAGAAATAAATTATGTAGTAAGAAGATTAAATGAGGAATTTGGATATGCTCCTACAGTACTTAGACCACCATATGGAAATAGAAATGATTTAGTAAAAGCTATTGCTGGCATGCCTCTTATTCTTTGGAGTGTAGATACTCGAGACTGGGAATCAAGAAATGCAGAAAGTGTAAGACAGGAGGTATTAAAATATGCCTCAGATGGAGAAATTATTCTAATGCATGATATATATGCTTCAACTGCTGATGCAGTTGAAATGGTAGTACCAGAGCTTTTAAAACAGGGATATCAATTAGTTACTGTGGACGAGCTATTAAAGTATAAAGGAAAAGATGTGAGAGCTGGGGATGTTATATATAACGTAAAATAACTAGTTAAAGTATCACTTACAAAAATAATTGGTTCAATAAATTTAGATATTAAGAAATATATAAATAGACATAAAAAGAGCATTATAGACCTAAATGGCCTTCAATGCTCTTTGTTATTGCTTCTACATATTTATCCATGTTCTTTGTTACATTAGTTATATCTTCTATGTTAGATATATAGCCAAGTTCAAGCAAGTAGCCTTCAGCAGTTTGATTAAAGTTATAGAATAAATTTTTACCTACTTTTTCATTTCTTCCATCGACATATGCACCGGTTGAAATACCTCCTACTTCGCGCACCATGAAAAATAGAGGAGTGTCTAGTGTTATGTTATATGGCTCGTAACCGTCTTCTATTGCTTCATCTATACATTCATCAATAGTGTCCTGATCAAAAGTCAGAACATAAACTCCACCGTGAATATCTTCCAACATTATTAGGAGATGTATTTGTCCCTGCAATTTCTATAATATTATCTGCTAAAGCCTTGCCAAAAGTAATGTCGGCATGATTTGGACAGTATATCTCAACTCCAGATGCCTTGCTGTTTATAGGTGAAGAATTAATATGAATAGAAAGGCAGTATTTAGCTTTAACTAAATTTGGAATAACAGCTCTTCCATTTTCGTTATAATCTCCAACAGTTTCATTAATATCATCTCTTGTAATTAAAACTTTAAGTCCTAGTTTTTCTAAACTTTCTTTTAATTTTATTCCATACTCATAGGTAATTAAAGACTCTGTATAGCCGTGAGAAATAGCACCAGTACTTTTTCCGCCATGTCCTTGGTCAATTACAATATCGTAATAGTTATCTGGCAAAATGCTTTTTTTAGAATTTAAGTATAGTGTGTTATTATTAAAACCAATATCAATTTTTGAGTTACTATTGTGTTTAGTAATAGTATAATACTCTAAATCACCAAACTTAGACTTGTTTACAAGCCCGTGGTATTTTGAAAGTCCAGATACGTTATCAGTTTCTTTTAAGTAGAAAAGAAAATTGCTATTTTGCAAACCTTCTAAATATATACCTTGATTAATAGTTTTAGAAGTATAAAATTCAAGTAAATTTTTTTGTATATTTGTAAAAATTGGAATATTAATTTCATCTGAATTTTCATTTATCATTACAAGTTTAAACGAACTGTTTTCATTATTTGCTATATTAAAACTACCTTCGATATTTAAGTGTGTTCCGTATATAGCGTACTTTGTAACAAAAGCTTTTTCATTAGATATATTTATACTTTTACTAAAAATACCATTTATTTTTGTATATCCATTTACAATTTTAAAAGAAAAAAATAGCAGCAGGGCAGTTAAAACTAAAGAAAGCACTATAATAACAGATATTAAAATTTTATTTTTCATTATATCACCTATAAAATTATACTATACTTTAGACAAAAAAGTAAAATATTTTTAAAAATTTGATAATAATTTCTAAAAATTTACAAAAAATATTTTTATGATATATTTAGTTAGTATTTTGTCAGGCCTAGCAAATGGTATGTTTACATGTGGAGCAGGGCAGATTATAATTTTTTATTTAGTATTTATAATGAAAAATGATACGCATAAATCTAGAGCAACATCTATAGCTGTACTTTCATGTACGTCAGTTATAAGCTTAATTTTTTATTTAATGAGCGTAAAAGTAGAAATTTCAAAGTGTATAGTTGTAATAGTGGCATCTCTTGGACTAGGAGTTATTGCAAGTAAGTTAATGAGCAAAATTAATTCAAAATACTTAAATTTAATTTCAGGTGTATTAATGACAGTACTATCAGTAATAAGTATTGTGAGAGGATAATAATATGTTTTATGTAAGTTTAGTAATAGGAGCAATACTTGCAGGAGCAGGAATTGGTGGAGGAAGCGTTTTTGTTTTATTAAATGATATATTTAAAACAAGTAGTCATATGGGAGCTATGGTATATAATCTTCTAATGTTCATATTTGTTGGAATTACAGCTACTGTAAGTAATATAAAGCACAAAAATTTTGATAAAACTATATTTATTAAAATGATATTTTTCTGTATAGTTTCATCTGTAATAGGTGCAACAATTTCTCAAAAAATAGAAGAAAAAAATTTAAAGGAATATTTTAATATATTTATACTAATAATTGGAATATATGAAATTATTTCTAGTTTGAAGACTATATTTTCAGAAAAGAATATAAATGTAAAGAAAGGAGCATGAGAAAATTATGGGATTTATAAAAGGAATGCTTGCTGGTGCATGTTTTGGTATGACTATTGGCACGCTTAAAAGCAAAGATATAATGGGAATGTATAAGAGAGGAAAAAAGTACATGAAAAAGCTAAATCTTGCTGGATTCTAATGTTAAAGAGTAGGTAAAGTATAATTACTTACTCTTTTTTTCCGTTTATATAAAAAGTTTTATTAAAAAAACATAAAAAAATCTTGCTAATAACATTTGTTTATAGTAAAATATATATGTAAAATTATTTTTATTAATTTAAGTGAGGGAAGAAAATGGTTTATAAAAAAGTTACTACAGTTGCAATAATACTTGCAGTTTTATTTGCAATATTATCTGGTTTTGTATTTGGAGCAAGTATAGATGTTACAACAAATGATCAAGTGTATGATTCATTTTTGAAGATTTTAGTTAAAATACAAAGGTATTCATGGCCAGTTGTAACGCTTGTATTCATATATGCGTTATATGAATATTACGTAATAGGTTCTGAAATGCTTGAAAGAAAAGTAACCGGTCAAAGGCTTATAGTAGGTATTGCACTGTTTATGTCAGTGCTTCAGGCATTGCCACTTATTTATGCGTTTATAGTGCTTAAGTAAATATGATTAAAATGTTATGTTGAGAAGAGGTTTTTTATGAAAGTTTTATTTGGTATTAATAATGATGCAACAGTGCAAGGTATAGCTAAGTTTTATGAAGAAAAGTATAAAGATAAAATTGAGTATAAAAATGTATATTACTTTAAACAGCTATTACAAGAAGTAGAAAATTCTGAATATGATAGGGTTGTAGTACTAGAGGAATTAGAAAAGTTCCCAACTAATAACGCAGCTCAAATTGATGATTACTTGTTTGATAATATAGATAATTTAACAGATGCTTTTGATGCAAAAAATATAATATTCATAGCATCAGATAAAAGAAGACTAGGAGATGACTTTTTATCAAGACTTTTCAATTTGGGGATATACACTGTTCTTACAGGTCAAGAAAGAACAAAAGGAAAAGTATGCGCAAGTATAAATAAAGTGTTCCTTAAAAAAGATGTAAAGAAATATTATGAAGACAAAGTAGGACAAAGCGTATACAGAAGTGTTCAAGTATCAGAAATTGAGCTTCAAAGAATAGTATCATACTTTAGAAATCTAAATGGCGTAGCCGATAAATATAACGAAATATTTGATAGAGTAGCTGCACAGTATACTGATGAACAGCTTAGAATAATAATAAAGTTCTTGCCAGCAGATGTTAAGCAGTATCTATCATTCAACAGTGAAAAGTATAAGCAAATAGCAAGTATAAAAGAGCCGGAACCAGTTGTAGAAGAAAAGAAGGAAGAAATAATCGATAAGTCGTCTGATGCAATGCAGATAAAGAAAGCACCAGAAATTATTGAAAAAATAGTTCTAAAGGAAATAAATCACCAAGCGCCAGTTGTAACGGAAGTAATGGAAAAAGAGGTTTATCAATCTGTATATGAAGTGCCAAAGGATTACAAGAAAGTAATTTGCTTTATAGGTGCTCCAAAGGCTGGTACAACATTTTGCGTAAATGCGATAGCTACACATCTTGCTAAAAAACAAATAAAGACTGCTATTATAGATATGACAAGAAAGAGAGATACATTTACTATTTATACATATGATAGTGAAGGAAAAAGAAATATTGCAGCAGAAAGTTTAAAGTATGCATCAAAAGGTATGAACGAACCACTAAATTATGACTATTTAAGCATATATACATCAATGCCAGGGGAAGATAGAAAGTCATATAATGCAGGAACGCTTATAGAAACAGTAATGCAAAATAATACTGTAATATTAATTGATGCTGACTTTACTACACCTACAGATTATTTTAGACTATGTCAGGAAATATATGTAGTGCAGGATATGGATGTTTTAAATATAAGTCAAGTAACAGTATTTTTAAGAGAACTAAAAAATAGAGGTCTTCCAATGAGTAAGATTAGACTTATAATCAACAAACATATGAAGTGTGCACTTACTGTAAAAGATATACTTGATGGTATAACTACTTACACAAGTTTTGATTTAAAAACTTATGATGAGATATTTGCAGGTGGCAATATTCCGTATTATATTTTGCCATTCCATGAAGATAATTACAGAAAGTATATAGAGATGGTATTTAAGTATACTAATGTATTCTCAAGCTTTACTGATGATTTTAAGTCTTCACTTAACAAACTGATAAATGCAATATACCCAATTGGCAATGCATTTGAGAAGAGACAGAAAAAGGAAGCAAAAAAAGCAAAAAGCACTGGCGGTATGTTTGAAAGACTTCTAAAATCAAAGAAAGAAGATGAAAAATATTTTTCTGCAGAGAAAGGAGAAAATGCTGTAGAAAAAGAAGTAAATTAAAGAAAGAGGAATAATAAATGACAACATTATTAATAATATTGTTAATTGTAATAGCATTTTTGCTACTTATTGTATTTAAAATGAATAATGATATAAAATATTATAGGGTGGTATCTAAAAATCTATCTGCTATGAGAGTTATTCAAAGTATGTTTGAAATAATGGGAGCAAATATTCCAGCTGAAAATAAGATTAAGGAATTGAATAAGGTAATAATAGATACATATAGTCCAAAATATTCAACAATTGTTACGTACGATGGAACAAATCACATTGTTGAGGCAACAAATATAGATGTTGACTTTGGAAATGCACTAGCAACTCTTGGTGATGCAAATGAATTCAGGGGAAATGTGCTTAAAAATGTTTCTAAGTATATAACAACATCTTCAGATAAGACTCTAGGATATAAGACAGCTGCAGAAAGAAATGTAAGGTCATGTATGCTTTCGCCAATATATCATAATAACACATATCTAGGTTATTGGATAATTGAAGATGAAGTTGAAAATGCATTTGATTCACTTTCAAAATCTGAGGTCGCAAAACTTAAGAATAATATGGGAGTATTTTTAGAAAATACACTATATCAAAATATGATAGAAGCAGCAGAAAATACTGATAAACAAACTGGCTTCTATAACAGTATTTTCCTATACTCAAAAGCTAAAAAGAAAATAGCAGAGTTTGAAAACAACACAATAACATTTCTTCAAATTGCAAACCTTGCAGACATAAACGCTAAATATTCAAGAGAAGTTGGAAACAAGGTGCTAGCTAAGGCTGTTAGTGTTATAAAAGAGCTAATTGGAAATGAAACAATGGTAGTTAGATATAGTGGTACAAAATTTGTAATTGTGTATCCAAACTCTACTGCAGAGACTCTTCATGCAAACGTAGAAAGAATGCTTGCTAGAATAAAGTCAGATGCAATAGAAAAAGTTGATGTAGACTTTGTAGTTTTGAATATACAAATAGTAATGACTACATTTAAGAAGCAAAATAATCTAGAAAAAGAAGTGGAACGTATGAAAGACTACGTTGAAAAAATGAAGGAAATGGATACAATAAAGATAATTTAGTGGAATTTTTAGAAATTTTGTAGTATAATATTTAAAAGGAAGTGATTTATATGAATCAAAATACAACAGTGTTTACGCCACAAAAAGAAGAATCTAAAAAAGTTAAAGAGATAATGGATAAAGTAGTAGAGGCTTTAAAAGAAAAAGGATATGAGCCAATTAGTCAGATTATAGGTTATATAATGTCTGGAGACCCAACATATATAACATCTCATAAAGATGCTAGAACTTTAATATGCAAGATAGAAAGAGATGAACTTCTTGAAGAAATGATAAAGAAGTACTTGGACTTGTAATATGGGAAGAGTTTTAGGAGTAGACTATGGTGAGGTAAGAGTAGGGGTTGCTGTAAGCGACCCTTTAAGGTTTACTGCAAATGGTCTTGAAACGTTAGTTATAAATGGTAGCATGAAGAAGTTCTTATCAGGGATAAGGAAAATATCTAAAGAGTATGAGGTAGAAGAGATTGTTATAGGGTATCCTAAAAACATGGATGGAACTATTTCAGAAAAGGCAAAAACAGTTGATAGAATTATTCCTGAACTTGAAAAAATAGTAAAAAAGGTTACAAAAATAGATGAAAGACTTACTACTGTTAGTAGCTATAAGACTATGAAGGAACTTGGCATAAGCCAAAAAGAGAAGAATACTTATGCTGATAAATTTGCTGCTATGTATATTTTAGAGACGTATCTTAATATGGAAAATAATATAAATAATAATAAATAATAAAACAGCTCCTATTTTGCACATTTAGGAACTGTTTTTAGCTTTTTTATTCAAATAGCACTTTTATATTTTCAGTATTTGAAAAAGCTGTTATTAAATCTAAGCTTAGAAGGCATCCAAATTCATTTCTAAGCATGTTTGAAGTAATATTATCACTTAGAATTAAAAAATTTTTATCTTCTATAGTGTAGCCATAAAACCAATCCTTATATTCTTCAAAAAATGCATTTGTAGCATTTCTATATAGAAAAAGTACGATACCAATTCCTTCACTATTTAACTGCTTTACAACTGAGTTTCCGTATTTAATGATATTTGAAAAAAGTAATTTGCTTTTTTGCCTTTCCTCCAAACTGTGAATAAATGCTATAGGAATTAGTAATTTTGCATTAATAATATACATGATTATTTACTCCTTATCTAAGTTTTTTTT
>JAFVCY010000029.1 GCA_017478805.1 Clostridia bacterium | reverse complement strand
CTTTTTCACTATCATTTATATAATCATATTTTATTGGTAGAATACTTTTTAAGTTTTGAATTTTATCTACAGTTTCAGTAGATGGAGAAAGCATGTTCCAAAAACTATATGTACTAGCTACTCCTATAATTCTTTCTGTTTTATTTCCACTGTTTATGATTCCAGATATAATTTCAAAAGTAACGATTGATATACAAATAGCAGCAAATACAAATATATAATTTCTTTTTATGAACCTCTTCATTTTTTATCACCAGTAATATTTTTGACATATTTGAAAAATATATACGTGCAAAAATATAGTTATTTTTCATAATTTTGCCACATTTTGTAAGAAAAATAACTATTCGATTAAATTCAACAAAAGAGGATAAAATATATCGTTGATTTGACACTGAATTTTATGCTAAAATCACTTATGTAAGGGGTGAAAAAACAAATGAAAAATAAAACAAAAATGTGCTGTTTTACAGTGAATTATACGCATGCTTGTATTATAGTAAACAATTTCATAACCAATGAACTTTCTAATGTTAAAATAGTATATATTAATGAAAAAAGTGAAAGTAAAAAATTAAAGACTATTGTTTCTAAATTTTATACAGAGCTTGAAGATAAAATATTTTTTACTGAGTGGCTAGATGAAAATATTATTAATGATTATGAAGATGAAAAATTTGTTTTTGTAGTGAAAGGAAAAGAGAAGTTCATTGATAATGTAAATAAGTTTTTAGATTTAAACGATTTTTCAGGTTATGTTATTAATTGCTATGATATTTTTGAAACGTCTAAAAAGATTAGTGATATTGTAAATAAGCATGATTATTATGTAAATACTGAAGGTATTGTTATAAAAGAAAAGATATGATTATTATATGATTTTAGCGCTCTTTCCTTAAGTTTGCAAGGTAAGAGCACTATTTCTTTTTTTGATTATTTTTATTAAAAAGTTTTTTATGTAAAATGCTTATAAGATAAAGTAAAGTGTTGACATATATGAAAAAATATGGTATAATATCTCTTGCTTAAAAATATTAGTAGTTATGTTTAGATTTAAAAAAATATAGGATGCAGAGATTTCTGCAGAAAGGAGTAAAATTATGAAATTTACTTTGACTTGTAAGGAACTGGAGCATTTCAAGATCTTATTCGAGGCAGTGGTTGGATATTTTTTAGGACTGTTTCAAGACACAAAACTTATGCAATCGAAAATGCTGTTTACTGAGGTAATTATTTCTCTGGTAAATACTGACACTCACTCAGAGATAGAGTGCCGGCAAGACGGGTATGTAATAAGTATTGATATTAATCCGTTAGATAGTGATGAAAGTGTTTTACATCAGTTTGCACATGAGCTTTGTCACTTATTGCTTATGCCTCTTATGCTAAATCCTTGTATTATTACTGGATATAGCAAAGTGGATGAAAGTTATGCTATAACTACACTTACGCGTAGAGCTGGAAGAGTTACATATGGTATTAGCTTTGAAGAGGCTTTTTGTAACTGGCTTGCTTTAAAGGCAGTAAATGCTACATTAAAAAAAGACTTTAGAAATGCAAAATTCATATCAAAAGATGAAATTGCTTTGGTTGATACAATTGTTAACTGCTTTGAAATTGCTACATCTGCAAAGTGGGATAGTTTAACTAAGGATAGGTTACCTACAAATGCCTTGCTTTTTGGAATTGCTTATGGGGATATTTCGTATGCAATTTCATGTATGGATAGTATCATGGGAAAAGGTACTTGGAAGGATTTGATGCACAGTGCATATGAGTATATGTCTGCAGAAAATGAGAATAAGAAAGAAGCTAGCTGGAAGATAAAACTGTGTGCAAAAGCTTTCAAGAAAGAGTTTAAGTATACTCTAAAAACAAGAGAAGTCCTTACAGCTTAAGTCAAAGAATAGTTTTTGAATAAAATAATCCTCTATCTTTTAGGTAGGGGATTATCTTATTATTAAATAATGCAAGGTATACATTGATAATTAGTACTGTTACCTATATATCGAAGATTTTTCTAAAATAGTATGATGTGTAATAATATAATGTAATATCTCAAGAAAAAAATTCTTCCTTGAGATATTATGTTTAGTCTTGTTTAAATTTTTTTAGGCGTAAATAACATACAATACAAAGAGGTAAAAAGATAATAAATACGCCTAAAAGAGCTAACCTTAAGTTAGTATTTCAAAGATAGTTTATAACGAAAACTAAAGGAATATACATAAGTCTTGCACCTGTCGAAGCAATAGACATTAAGCTGGTTTGTATTTCTGGTTTGGCTGATTCCTGAACCATACTAGGTAATTTTATTATTATTGACATATTATTATTTTTTTGGTATTCCATATTCCCTTTCCATTGCATTAATAGAAACAACCCATTGTTTTCCAAATTTACATACATCTATTCCATTAACTAATTTACCATATATAATTGCTTTTCGTAATGTACTTTCGTTTAAGCCCCATATATCTGTTGCATCACTAAAAGCCATTAAACCATCAAAAGGAGTATCTATTTTTTTACTATTTTCAAATAATTCATCGCATGAAATATCAATATCATCATTCCAAATAACTCCATACCCACCAATATCTACTTTGGCTGAATTGAATAAATTTATATCCTTTAAATCTGCAAATATTTCATTATTTTCAATAAGTTTTTTCATATCATATATTTTTGTTATACCTTCTGCAAATTGAATACTTAATTTAAAGTCTTTAAGTGGTGTTATATTTTTTATTTTATGAAACATAAAAATCCCCTCCTTATTCCAGTGGGTTTATATTTTTAAAATCTTGCGTATACCATATTTCTTTTAATTCTTTCTCATGAATAGTAATCCATTCCATTACTAATTCTAAAGCTTTTTTAGGCAATTTACCTTCAATTATTTTCTTTTCTTGAAAATCTATTGCAGCAACATGTTCACCATAAATCGCATGTGTATGTGGTGGATTGTGTTAAATTTGTTGAAAATACATCCTAATTATAATTCCATAAAATCTTGATAAAACCGGCATAATATATCACTCCTCTGTAAATATTTTATCACTATATCGTGATTTTGCCAATATATTTATTTGAAAATTTTACAAATATATTATAAATAGTATATTAAATGTTTTAATATTATTCGATTTAAACAAAAAACTACTAGATATTTGTTTATCTAATAGTTAAAATCTGTATAAAATTGGAGCTCCCAAGCGGAATCGAACCGCTGACCTACAGGTTACGAATCTGTTGCTCTACCAACTGAGCTATAGGAGCAAAATTTTCAAATATATTGTATCACTAAATTATAATAAAGTAAATGTAATTTTTGTGAAATGTTATAATTTATTTTTCATGTATTTTTCAAAAACATTTTAAAAACTCTTTATTTTTCTAAAATTATATAATATAATAGTTGTGAAAAAAAGGGGATGGTATGTGTGCCAACATTTGAAGAAATAAAAGATCAAATTAGAATTTTACTTGTAGATGACGATACAGATTATATCAATTTAGCAGAGATGTATTTTAAAACATTAGGATATAATATGGATACGGTAAGTAGTGGAGAAGAAGCAATTAATGTTTTAAAGGAAGATAGACATCAAATTGTACTACTTGATTACTTTATGCCTGGAATGTCTGGAGAAGACGTAGTAAATGAGATAAGGAAATTTAATCAGCAGATAATTATAATTATGCAAACAGGTTTTGCAGGGCAAAAACCTCCAATTGAAACAATGAAAAAACTAAATATACAGAATTATCATGATAAGACAGAAGGAATAGAAAAGTTAAATTTAGAGCTTATATCAGCTGTAAAAATCTTCCAGCAACAGAATGCAATATCAGTTGCAAAATTTAGAGCAAATGCTGTAAGTAAACTTATATCAAGTATAGCTTCTAATATAAAAGAAAGTTTAATGAGTGTAAGTGGAACTATTGAGATTACAAATATGATGATAGGTGAGGCATTAAACGAAGAAGATGCAAATAAGTTATCTGATTACTACAACAAGAATAAGCAAGGTCTAGAAAAAGTAGATAAGGTACTTACTACAATAATAACAGAGCTTAGTGATGAATCTTTAGAAGTACTGCCTGATAAGGATGTGCCAGAAATAATTGAATCAATACTAGAAAATGAACTTAAAGCAAAAGGTATAAAATTAAATACTAATGTTTCTCTTAGAACTTCTGGGTATATAACAGGCCCAATAATTAATGTTATATTTGTTATTTGTGAGTTAATATTAAAAATTGCAAAGGTTACTGATGAAAAAGAAATTCAGTTTGTGTTTACAGAAGATGAAGATAATTGGTATTTAAAAGTTAGTAATAAAGATATATCCAAAGTAAATAGGAACAATTTGTACATATTGAAAAACGTTGCTGTATCAATTAAAGATGCTTCTTTGAATATAACAGATAAAGAAGCAATAATCACTTTGAAAAAGAATAAATAAATAAAAAAGCTAGAATAAGATATTATACTTATACTAGCTTTTTTAGAATATATTTCACTTGAATAATTAGATAGATTAATGTATAATAATTATGTTATGTAAAAAAGGAAGGAATTATGATAGGAAAATATATAAAAAGTATAGATATAGGTGGAGTGAAATTAAGTAATAATGTTTTTTTAGCACCTATGGCAGGAATTACTGATATACCATTTAGAAGAATTGTTAGTGAGTACTCAGTTTCTCCAGGGTTAACTTTTACTGAAATGGCAAGTAGCAGAGCTATGGCATTTAGTAGTGAAAGAACAGAAAGAATAATTGAAACATTAGAAAGTGAGAGACCAGTAGCAGTTCAAATATTTGGTAGTGATGTAGAAAATATTGTAAGCATGGTAAAAAAATTAAATGAATATGATAATATTGATATAATAGATATAAATATGGGATGTCCAGCTCCAAAAATAGTAAAAAATGGAGACGGAGCAGGCCTTCTTCTAGATTTAAAGAAAGTTGAAAAAATACTTACAGAATCAGTAAAAGTATCCAAAAAGCCAATTACAGTAAAAACGCGAAAAGGATATGATGATAATATAATAACTGCAGTTGAAGTTGCTAAAATAGCAGAAAGAGCAGGAGTTAAGATGATAACTGTTCATGGCAGAACTAAACAGCAGTATTACTCTTCAGTTGTTGATTTAGAAATAATAAAAAAGGTGAAGGAAGCAGTTAGTATTCCAGTTATTGGAAATGGAGACATAGTAGATATTGAATCTGCTGAAAAAATGTTTGAGTATACTGGTTGTGACGGAATAATGATTGCAAGAGGTAGTTTAGGTAATCCATGGATATTTAGAAGCATTATAGAGGGCAAGGAATATGAGGTAACCAGTGAAGAGAAGAAGAAAGTTATTTTGAAACATATAAAATATGCTAGAGAATATGAAAATGAAAAAATAGCATGCTTTAAGATGCGAAAGCATATTGGCTGGTATCTAAAAGGAATAAAAAACGCTTCAAAAATAAAAGAAGAAATAATGAGAAAAACAAGTTTAGAAGATGTAGAAAAAATAATAAATGATGTTCTTTAGAAAATGTTTAGAAGTAGATATAAAATATATATGAGAAAAGTATAAGGAAAAAATATAATTAAGAGTTACATAAATAACTTGAAATTGGAAAATAGGTGTGTTAAAATAATGTTACAAATTTGTTATATTATCAAAGTATGACTATACAGATAGGAGGCTTTTAAAGTGGAAGAAAAGATTAGAATTTTAAAACAGATGATAGATGAAAGTAAAAACATTGTTTTCTTTGGAGGAGCAGGTGTTTCAACAGAAAGTGGAATACCGGATTTTAGAAGTAAAGATGGATTATACAATCAAAAATATAAATACCCACCAGAAGAAATTTTAAGTCATGATTTTTTTATGAATAATACTGAGGAGTTTTTTAGGTTTTATAAAGAAAAATTGAACTGTTTGGATTATAAGCCAAATATAACTCATGAGAAACTTGCTGAACTTGGAAGAAAAGGAAAACTTTCTGCGATAATCACTCAAAATATTGATGGTTTACATCAAAAAGCAGGTTCAAAAGTTGTTTACGAAGTACATGGCAGTATTATGAAAAATAACTGCATGAAGTGTGGAAAGTCATATGATGCGCAATATGTATTTAATTCAAGTGGTGTGCCAAGATGTGAGTGCTCTGGAATTATAAAGCCAAAAGTGGTACTTTATGGTGAACCTTTAGAAAAGGGAATAGAAAATATAGCATGCTACTCTATTTTTGAAGCGGACATGCTTATAGTAGCAGGTACTTCACTTTCTGTATATCCTGCAGCTAGTTTTGTTAAGTACTATAGAGGAAATAAGTTAGTAATTATAAACAAGGATGCTACTGATTATGACTCATTTGCAAATCTTGTAATAAATGCTCCACTTGGAGAGGTATTTAGTAAAATATAATCTTTTAAGCTAAGGAGGGCTTTTTTATGAAAAACTATGGTATAAAAATTACACAAATTAAGAGTAGTCCTTTAGAAACTGTAATTTATGAAGGTGCTATGATTAATGATAATATTACTGGAATATATTATGGAACAGTAAAAGCTACACATCCTGATTTTGTGCGTAAGGAAATATGCGCCGTAGTTGGGTATAAGGTAAAAAGTAGAGAATATAAGTATGTGATCTACCAACTTGAGGGCACTTTAGGACTTATTTTGCCACTGGAATTTACTACTGATTTGAAAGGAAATGGAACGTGGAAAGTTTTAGATGTTTTTGCACATGATTATGATAGTAGTGTTGAACAGGTAGAAGGAAAAGGCACTATAACACTTGAAAGCATAAGTTCTGTGAAAGTGAAAGCTACTAAAATATACGAAATAAAGAATTCAGATATTGCGAAGTCTTTTACTCTTTCAAATATATTAGGAATAAGCAGAAGAGTTTCAGATATGATATAACTATTGTTATTCTTTAGATATCACGTTTTTGTATATTATATAAGTTATTTTGAGCTAATATAATTTTTTTAGCTCTTTTTTCTTTTTCTTGAAAGCTGATATGAAAAATAGTATAATGTAACTAAAGCATGTAAAAACTAAATGAGGGAGAAATTTATGATAAAAATGATGTTAAAAAATACAGATTGGGCTATCTTAATAATCACAATCGCTTTATTTGTATTTGGAATAATTGGTATATATAGTGCAGGGTATAATACGGAAAGCAATCAAAATGAATATATTAAGCAACTTATTTGGCTGGGTATTTCAATGGTTGTAGTTGCTGCAATATATTTTATGGACAGTAAATTTTTCGAAATTATAGGGTATGTAGTTTATGTTATTGGAATTATACTTTTAGTTATGGTACTATTTACTACTAAGGTAATGGGAGCAAGTAGCTGGTTTAATATTGGTGATACAGTGTTTGTTCAGCCATCAGAAATAATGAAAATTGGTTATATTTTATGTTTGTCAAAAGTATTAAGTAAATATAAAGGTGGTAATTTATCTAGAAAAGAACTAATATTAAAGTGGGTAAAGATAGGATTACTATTTTTACTTCCAGTTACTTTAATACTTCTACAACCAGACTTTGGAACAGCAGTAACATTTTTAATAATAACTGCATTTATGCTGTTTATAAGTGGAATAAAATATAGGTATGTTTTATTAATTATATTTGCTATACTTCTTATAATACCACTGATATATAATTTTATGCTTAACGATACTCAAAAAGAAAGAATTAAAGTATTCTTAAATCCTGAACTTGACCCTTTGGGCTCTGGATATAACGCAATACAATCTAAACTTGCAGTGGGTTCGGGAATGCTTTTTGGAAGTGGAATACTTAATGGAACTCAAACGCAGTATGGTTATCTTCCTATAAAGTCGTCAGATTTCATATTTGCGGTAATCTCAGAGGAAATGGGCTTTGTTGCATCTTGTGCTATTATAGTGCTTTTTATGCTTTTAGTCATTAGGATACTTAAAGTATATAGTAGCAGTAATGAACTTTATCATAAATACATTTCTGTGGGGATCGCTGGAATGATTTTTTACCACTTTATTCAAAATATAGGAATGACATTTGGAGCACTTCCAATTACTGGTGTACCACTTCCGTTTGTAAGTTATGGAGGAAGTAATCTACTCACAAATTATATAGGTATTGCAATTATACTAAATATTACTGCA
Source organism: Clostridia bacterium (assembly GCA_017478805.1). GTDB lineage: Bacteria > Bacillota > Clostridia > TANB77 > CAG-465 > RGIG5057. The sequence goes on along the minus strand of JAFVCY010000029.1, from coordinate 4,961 downwards.
AGAAAGGAGAAAAATTTTCTGTTTAAGTAATGATATATAATAAAAATAATTAAGTATTTTCTTGAACTTGCACAATATTTGTGATAAGATATAGGTGAAAGATTTTGTATAAAGGTGGCAATTATATGGAAAAGAAGGTTAATCTTACAATATTTTTTAATTATAGGCATTATAGTCCAAAATTTAAATTATTACTTGAGGATGTCTTTTATAAAAAAATGCATGATGAAAAAATAAGTGGCAATGATGCTATGAAAGAAGTTATGGAATTTTGTAATGATATTGATGAAATTGAATACAAGGAATTAGATTCAGAAGTGCTTTCAAGATTCGATAAAGAAGCAAGAACTATTTATATAAATACATCTGCTGTTTCCTCTCTTATAGAATTACATAAAGATTTAGATGAAGATGCACTTCTTAAAAATATTTTACAAAGACAAGTTCAAAATATATTGTCCGGTGAAGCAGTAGATAATTTTGAAGTTACATTTGAGGATATATTGAATAAGAACGGGTACGTTAGCCCAAGAAAATTATCTGAAATGGTAGCAGAAAATCCTAAACTTGATGATGAAAGTAAACTGGGCAGTATTGTTAGTCAAAAGTCTATACAGACTCCAGCTGTGCAGGATTATTCTGCTTCAAAAAAAGCAAATACTTCTGACTTTTCTCAGACTATGGATATTCAAAACGCTTTAAAGGGAAAGTTAGATAACAAAAAAAATGGTTTTAAAAATTTCTTCCCAGAACCAGAAGAGGAGTCTGCTAGTTATAATAATAATAATAAGCAAAACGCTATACAGGAAGAAGTAGTAGACGAAGATGAGAAAGAAGATAATTTTGAGCTAATTGATTGCATAAAAAGAAAAGATGATGATAAAGTGAGCAGTGGTAGTAGCTTTAGTGATTTCGTAAGTAAAAATAACTTTGATAGTAGTTATAATAATTTTGATTATTCTTTAGATGATGAAGTGGAAAGCAACAAGGAAAAAAGCAAGAAAGGTAAAAGTCAGCATCATGGCTCTGGCTTCTTTAAAAGCATGAAGGAGAAAGTAAGTAGTTTTAAAGATAAAGTTAAGTCTGGCATTTCAAAGCATGAGGATGATGAAGAGTATGAAGATTTTGATAGCTTTAATAATAAAGAGGAAGTAAGTGATGTGTTTGAAGGTGATAATGAACCTGAAACTCAAACTGGCTATGATTATAACTACGGTTATGACTTTGAAAAAACACAATATGATTTAAAAAGTAATTATGAAGAAAGTGCTTTAGATGTAAAGGAAGAAGTAGAAGAAGAACCAAAAAAAATTGCATATAACGATATCCCTAAAGTTCAAACTCCAGTTAAAGATACTTTTGATTATGATATTAATACTATAGAGGATGATTTTGCTTTAGACAGTAAATTTGACAGTATAATTGATGCTATAATGAAAGAAAAACAACTAGATGAGTATGACCAAAAAATATCCGATTCTTTGAATAGTACTTCTAGTAGGAATGTAGAAGAAAATAAAGTAGAAGAAGAAAAAGCTTCAATTTATGACTCATTTGCTGAAGAACTTGAAACAGTTGAAAGCATAAGAAGACGTAGAAGGAGATAATGAAAAAGGTGGAAATATTTTCCATCTTTTTTGTATGTTACACAAATATTACAATTAAGCAATATTTGAAAAAAATAACTTATGTCACTTGAAAACTTTTTTTACTATGAAAATAAAGTATTACTGAACTCTAAAAAAGGCCGCAATATCCCTATACAAATTAGCACAATTTTTTAAAATTCACTAATATATCATCTTCAAATATTATTGATTTATAGGCGATTTTTCAGATATTTCATAACCTTCTTTTTGTAATAATGCAATCATTTGTTTCACTTTTCTATCATGCATAGCTTTCTCTTGAATTGGTTCAATTTCTTTGTATCCCACTCTATCCCTTAAAATAACATATGATATTTGTAACAATTTATTAGCTACAGCAGTTATTGCTTTAGCTTTTCCCATTCTTCTGACATATATTCCATATAGTTTTGATAAGATACTCTTATGATTGTTAACAGAAGACCAAGCAGCTTCACATAAGGTACCTTTTAAAGCTTTGCTACCTCGTTTAGTGGTTCGACCTTTTTTCTTTTTACCTGCACTTTCATTGTTACCAGGGCAAATACCAGATAAGGAGGATAGGTGTTTATCATTTTGGAATACGGACATATCAGTACCGATTTCGGCAATAATAGCACGAGCAGTATTAATCTTTATACCAGGTATTGTACAAAGTAATTTTACTTCTTCATCAAATGGAGCAAGTTGTTCTTCAATTATTTCATCAAGATCTTCAAGCATTTTATTCAAGTAATTATAATGGCTATATAATAACTTGAGTAATTTCAAATTAGTAGGAGATATTTTAGATTGTAAAGAACGATAGATATCGTAGGCTTTATGTTTTAATTTACTTGAACCACGAGTACTTGTGATTTGCAATAGATAAGTATAAGTGATTTCTTCTTCATTAATTATTTTTTCAAGAATCTTAGAACCAGTAGGACCAAAAATATCAGTAATAAGCCCAGCAAATTTTATACCTGATTCTTGAAGAACTTTGTGAATTCTATTTTTAGTTCTAGTAAGATCCTGGACAAATTTTCTATATGTTCTAGTAGAGTTTCTAAGTTCACGAATTTTTGAGTCAGGAATAAAACTAGGATCAATTAGACCACATCTAAGAAGACTAGCAATCCATTCAGCATCAAGAGTATCAGTTTTTCTACCTGGTTTATTCTTAATATCTCTAGGGTTAGCTAAAATAAGTTTGTATTTGTGTTCTTCTAAAATAGCCCAAACAGTTTTCCAGTAAACACCAGTACTTTCCATTGCAACTTGTTCACAATTTTCAGAATCTAACCATTGAGCAAGTTCCATAATAGAATCAGGAAAGGTTTGAAATTCGCGTATAGTCGTAGTAGGTTCTTTGTCTAAATCGCCTTTCATAAGACAAACAACCAAAATGGCTTCATGTACATCTATACCTGCACATATCTTAACCATAGAATGTACCATAAATGGCAACACCTCCAAAATATATAAAAAAAGATTAGAATTGGCTGACCTATATGGCGTAAATAGTAAATTTTACTACACGTAGTCTATCGAAGTTATCTAAAAAGATAAGTTCATGCTACAATCCCTTTTTCTTGCCCTATCAGATTTAATTTTTTTCCGAAGTCAAAGCTCCAAAAAAAAGTACAAATTACATTCACAATTCTAATCTTGAAGTAATTATAGCATAGTAGATAACATAAATCAAATAATATTACAAAAATATTACCTTAATATTACAAATGAAAAAAATAGTGAAAAAATGAGTTATGTCACTTGAAACTTTTTTTTTTTTTTAGTGTACAATGGTTTTAATAGTTTGAATAAAGATAAAAAGTTACGCTCTTTGAAAAAAATAACTATTAGAAGGAGAGGAGAAAATGTTATATAAAAAAAGATAAAAAATAAATAGAGTGTCCTAAAAACCAATTTTTAAAATTATAAAAAAATGAAAAGGAGTGTAAAGAAAAAATGAAAAAGAATTTAACCAAAGTGCTAGTAATAATAGCAGTAATAACATTAATAGTAGGAGCAAAAGTATATGCAGACTATATATTGAACGCTAGCGATGTGCAGTATACAAAGTCAGATAGTTCTAAAGTTTCAGTAAAGGTAGCACTAGATGATTTGTATACAATAGCATCTAATAGTGTAAGTTTAAGTTATACAAGAGGACAATTAGTGAAGTATAACAATGAAGAATTTTATGTGTTAAATGAAGCAGAGGAAGTAGTAGAATTGTTTGCAAAAACAAATTTATATAGTGGAGCAACATCACAAATAAATGTTACATATAGTTCAACTAAATGTAAATTTTCAAGCACGAACTATTGGAGCAGTACTAGTGTAAACCTAAATAATGTAACAGGATGTAATACGTCAGATGTTATGGGAAAAGTAAATACATATGTTCAAAAAAGCGGAGCTATAAGTGGAAGATTGCTTACATATAATGAAGCTAATACACTAAAAAATGATTATCCAGCAATGATATTTGGCTATGGAAATACGGCTCAAAGTGCTAATGGTCATGGCTATGAATATTATTGGCTTGGTTCTTTGTCTAGCAGTACAAATGTGTATTATGTCAATCGGCGAATCGCGGTACTCTAAGCACAAAATTTTATTCAAATGAAGACTATGTTGGTGTCCGCCCGATAATAACTGTTTATAAGTCTGAAGTTTATCCGGTTTATGAGCAAGGTGAGATAGTAACATGTAGTAATGAGAAATTTTATGTGTTATATGATAAAGGTGCAACCTTAGATTTATTTGCTATAACAAATTTAAACCAAGCAGCAACAGCACAAGCAAATGCAATATATAGTGTAACAGCATGTATATTTTCAAGTAGTAGGTATTGGAAAGTAAGAGATCTAAATGATGTAACAGGATACCAATCAACAGATGTAATGGGAAAGGTAAATACATATGTTCAAAAAAAAGGTGCTATAAGTCGGAAGATTACTTACATATGATGAGGTTGAAGGTTTAAAAGATACATACACATCGATGATATATGGGTATGGAAATACAGCTCAAAGTGCTAATGGCCATGGCTATGAATATTATTGGCTTGGTACTGGAAATTCAAGTTCTTCGAACTATTCATGGGTACACTACTTCGACCGGTAGTAGTCGGCAACATTAATTCTTCTCCGTATAGTAGTTCATCGGGATATGCCGGAGTTCGCCCAGTTATAACTGTTAATAAATCTCAGATTACAAAATAAATTAGGGAGAGTATAATGGATATAGTGTGTAAATTTAAAAGTAAATTTATGCACTATATTTTTCTTTAATCCTTGTTTTTTTTGAGTAAATAATGTATTATATTAATGCAAGGAGGAATAG
>JAFVCY010000028.1 GCA_017478805.1 Clostridia bacterium | reverse complement strand
TTATAAACATATACTATGATAATTATGATGCAAAAGATGTAAAATTAGCAAATCTTAGGAAATACTTAAGAACAATTGAAACAAATCGTATTCGTTCAAGTGTTAGCTATGCATCTGATGCATTTTGCACGCTATATTTTAAAGGTGTAAAAATTCAGTTTTCTGATCATGGTGGATACCATATTGATATAGATAAAACAAAGTATGAAGAAATAGGTATAAAGGATACTAAAAAACTATTTGATTATCTTGTAGATGATGAGGCTATATATCATAGCAAAGTGCCAAAGTTAATAGATTACGGAAGTTATTATAGGCTAGAAATATAACTTTCTATATAAAAATTTAAGTGAGAGATTTTTTTCTCTCACTTAAGCTCTTATTCTTCTTCGTCTTCCTTAACAAGCTTTGCTATACTTATTACCTTTCCACCCTCAGATGTTCTCATAAGAGTTACACCTTGAGTATTTCTACCAAGTACAGATATTTCAGAAACATTTATCCTTATAATTACACCAGTATCTGTTATAATCATAATATCATCTTCATCTTTTACAATCTTAATTCCTATAATATGTCCTGTTTTAGAAGTTGTCTTGTATGTTAAAACTCCTTTTCCGGCTCTTGCTTGCTGTCTATATTCCTCAAGTTCAGTTCTCTTTCCAAAGCCGTTTTCAGTTATTGCAAGAACATAAGCTGATTTATCTTCAACAGTTTCCATACCAATTACTTCGTCATCTTCTGCAAGGTTTATTCCTTTGACACCTTGAGATGCTCTTCCTACTGCTCTTACCTCTGTTTCATCAAAACGTATTGAAAGACCTGCTCTAGTTGCAAGAATAATATCACTTTCTCCATTTGTAAGTCTTGCATCAATAATCTCATCATTTTCTTTTAAAGTTATACCTTGGATACCTGATTTACGTATGTTACTATACTCTGCAAGGCTTGTCTTCTTAACTAATCCATTTTTAGTCGCCATAAGTACAAAAGTATTTTCAGCACTAAAATCTTTAACCGGAATAACTGCTGCAATCTTTTCTCCTTGAGATAGCTGAAGTAGATTTACTATTGCAGTTCCTCTTGCAGTTCTACTTGCCTCTGGAAGCTCATATGCTTTAAGCTTAAATGTCTTACCAGTATTTGTAAAGAAAATAATGTTATCATGAGTTGAAGATACGAATAGATTTTTAACAAAATCCTCTTCACGAGTATTCATAGCAGTTAAGCCCTTACCACCACGTTTTTGACTCTTATAGCTATCTACTGCAATTCTTTTAATGTATCCAAGATGTGTCATGGTTATAACGTTCATTTCTTCTTTTATCAAGCTTTCAACATCAATTTCTCCCTCTGCATGAGTGATTTCAGTTTTTCTTTCATCACCATAAGTTTCTTTAATCTTAATTAACTCTTCTTTTATTATATCTTTAACTAGCTCATCAGATTCAAGTATTTCTTTCAAATGTTTTATAGTAGCTACAAGCTCATTATATTCATTCTCTATCTTTTCCCTTTGCAAACCTTGAAGTGTTCTAAGTCTCATTTCAAGTATAGCTTGTGCCTGAACTTCTGAAAGTCCAAATCCACTCATTAACCTCTCTGCTGCATCGTCATATGACTCCCTTATAACTTTAATTATTGCATCGATATTATCAATTGCAATTCTTAAGCCTTCTAAAATATGAAGTCTTGCCTCAGCTTTAGCAAGGTCAAATTTCGTTCTACGAACAACTACTTCTTTTCTATGCTTTATATACTCTTCAAGTATTTGTTTTAGGTTAAGTACCTTTGGCTCACCACCAACTAAAGCTAGCATAAGCATACTTTGCGTAGTTTGAAGCTGTGTATGTTTATATAGTAAATTTAAAACTACATTTGGATTTGCATCTCTTTTAAGTTCAATAACAATCCTTAGTCCATCTCTATCTGATTCATCACGTATATCAGATATTCCCTCAATTATTTTAGCTTGTACAAGTTTTGCCATATTTTCAATCATAGCAGATTTATTAACTTGATAAGGAATTTCAGATACTACAATTCTAAATCTACCTCTTGTATCCTCTTCTATTTCAGCTTTAGAGCGTACGCAAACTTTTCCGCGCCCAGTCATATATGCATCTTTTATACCCTCTTTTCCAAGAATCATAGCTCCTGTTGGAAAATCTGGGCCTTTTATAAATCCCATTAACTCTTCAATTGTAATGTCAGGATTATCTATTTGTGCTATTGTTCCGTTTATAACCTCTGTAAGATTATGTGTTGGAATATTACAAGCCATACCAACGGCTATACCATATGCACCATTTACAAGCAGATTTGGTATCTTAGCTGGAAGAACAGAAGGCTCTTTTAATCTATCATCATAGTTAGGTACGTAGTCAACCGTCTCTTTATCTAAATCATCAAGCATCTCTAGCGCTATTTTATGAAGTTTTGCCTCTGTATACCTCATTGCAGCTGGTGGGTCATTATCTATTGAACCAAAGTTACCATGTCCATTAACTAAAGGATATCTTAAAGAAAAATCCTGAGTTAAACGAACTAAAGCATCATAAATTGCTGCATCACCATGTGGATGGTAATTACCCATAACATCTCCGACAATACTTGCAGATTTTCTATACGCTTTTTCTGGCCACAAAGCAAGTTCGTTCATTACATATAATATTCTTCTTTGAACCGGCTTCATACCGTCTCTTACATCTGGAAGTGCACGAGATGTTATAACACTCATTGCATAGTCAATGTAAGATTTTTTCATTTCACTATCTAAGTCTACCTGCACAATATTTTGTGCATCTAAAAAATTCTCATCCATATTTCTCCCCCATATCGTTTACAGAAACTATTATACTAAAAATATATTCAAAAAGCAAGTTAAAAATAGTTGAATTTTGAAAAAACTATGATATAATTACGTTGTACTGGAGGAAGATTATGAAATACAAAAATTATTATGAAATATTAGGGGTTAATAGAAAAAGTTCAAAAGAAGAAATAAAAAACGCATTTAGGAAACTAGCAAAGCAGTATCATCCTGATGCAAAAAAAGAATCAGATAAAGCATCAGATGAGATGTTCAAAGACATAAACGAAGCATATGATGTTTTAACTACTGAAGAAAAAAGAAGGAAATATGACAGACAAGTTAATAAATTTGGTTATGGTTTTGTGCCAAACGACAATCCTCTTTCTAATATAAAATACGAAATAAAGTCTGGTGCAAGTGTATTTAGCGATTTTTTCTCTACTATGCTTGGTTTTAGAAAAGATGATGACACACATTTCTTTGATGAAGAAGACGAAAAAAATAGGCCTCAGAAGGGTAAAGATATAAACTCAAATTTAGAGATAACTTTAGAAGAAGGACTTTTAGGTGTTGAGAAAAAGATTGCTATAAAAGGGTATAAAGGTGGCATTAGGACGTTTTCTGTAAATGTTCCTATGGGCATTCATGACGGGGAAAAAATAAGACTTGCAGCACTAGGTCACCCTGGCAAAAATGGTGGTAAAAATGGTGATTTGATTATTGATGTACATATGGCAAAACACCCAATATACACTATTCAAGGTTCCGACCTTGTTCAAGAAATATACATTTCTCCTGCAACTGCTATTATTGGTACAAAATACAAAACAAAACTATTTGATGATACTATATTTGTAGAACTTCCAAAATATCTAAAAAATGGTCAGTATGTTCCTTCTTTAGGAAACGGTTATATTGATGAAAAGGGAAATAGAGGGAATCTACTTCTTCATGTAAACATACAAATGCCAGAAAAAGTTTCTGAAAGAGAAGAAAAGCTTTATGAACAAATAGCAAAACTTGAGAAGAAAAATTAATTTAGAAACAAAAAATATACCTTAACTACATCAGTTAGTAGTTAAGGTTATTTTTATACACTTATTCTTTTCTTTATAATTCTTACATCTTCTCCAAAGAACTTACAAATATTAAAATTACCAATAAGTCTTGAAGTAAGCCTTGCATCATATAGATTATACAACTTTTGAAGAGATAAATTAGTTGATATAACTATCTTTTTTCCTTTTATAATCCTTGTATTTATTATATTAAGTAATTCCATAAATTTAAAGTCTGTATTTGTTTCAGTACCTAAATCATCAATTATTAATAAGTCTACTTCAAACAGCTGATTATATTTTTCTTTTACTTTACTATCCTTATCAAATGATGTTTTGTATTCAGTTATCATGTCCATAAGCATAGGTGCTGTTTGATATATAGCAGTATATCCTCCTTTTATTACTTCTCCAGCTATACAATTAGATAAAAAAGTCTTTCCAAGGCCAGTATCACCTATAAATAGTAAATTTTTCTCTTTCTTATTTTCTATACTACTGCAGAACTTCTCGCTGATTGCCTTTATTTCTAAAATATTTTCTCTAGGAGATTTCTTGCTACCATACTTCTCTTCGTTTACTTTATCAGAAAAATATCCAAAATCAAAGGTGTGAAAACACTCTTCATCAAAATTTTCCATATAAAACTGGCTATATACTCTATTTAAAATTTTCTGCTTAAGACATGAGCATTTATTTTTCCCATTATACCCGGTATCTTTGCATTTTTCACATTCAAATTTAGGTTCAAAATCCTCTTTTTTATATCCTAGTTTTTCTATTTTTTCATTTATTTTTTCTTGGATTTCTTTGACTTTTATCTCTAAATTTTGATTTTCTATTTCTCTTTCTACCTTGCTTGCAGTTAAGTTTTTTTTCATTGAAGAAATAGTTAAGGAAGCTATTTCTTTCTCAAATTTTGAAAGTTCAGGTGACTTTTCAAATACTGATTCTTTAAATTTTTTTGCCTCATCTAAAGCCTTATTTCTTTTATTTTCATACTCCTTAATTATTTCATTATATATTTTAGCATCCACTAAAATCACCACACTTTACATTATATCATAAAAAGATTCTAAGTTTTCAAAATCTGCAGATGATAAATTCTTAAATTTTATAGAATCATTTTTATCCTTTATCTTTATAGGCATAATTTTCTTATTTTCCTCTTCAATTTCTTCAGGCTTTGTAAAACCTTTTTCATGCCAATTTTTAAGGATTCCATTTACATAGTTAATTGATGGATTTGTCTTATTTACAGTCCTCTTTAAAGCCTGTTCTATCATATTAAAATCATAACTATATTCATTTATCCACCTATTTACATATTCTTTTTCATATTTTGTAAGCTCCCTATTTAAACCTAAAGCCTTAGTTATTTTATTAATAATTTTTTGCTGTTTTGATACTTCATCAAAGTACTTATCTAAGTCTTCGAAAGTTTTTACGTTTCCTTTATGCCAAGTTTCTGCAACTGCATATACATATTTTTTGTTTAGTGCTTTTCTTTCATAGCAATACTGGAAAAGCGCAATCATTACATCAGATTCAAAATCAAACTTATTAAACAAATCCCCAATATCTGAATACCAACCATATGGCATTAGTCCATCAAAGAAGCTTTCATTTATCGAACTTGCCGCAATTATCCTTATTTTTTCTTGCTCTGTAGTTTCTTTTGATTTCTTTGGAGTTACAAGAGGTGTATATTTCTTATTTATCTCATTTTCTTTTATATCTATGATTGTATAACCGTTCATATTTTTCATAAGAAGTTCTTCTGAGCATAATCTATCTAAACTAAAAGAAAGTTCTTCTTCAGAAATATTAAGTTTCTTGCAAATTCCTGTTTCGTCTATTTCTAAGCCTTGTTTTTCCAAAAATAGTATATAAAGATAAAGTTTTAAATCAATATGTTCTAACTCATTCATGTTGTTAAGTATAAATAAATCCGGAACTAATGTATCAGATAGATTTAGCTTAGATTTACTAGCAAATTTCATATGCTCACCTCTTTAATTATCCTCTACATTATACCATTACAAATCCTAATTTACAACTTCCATTTTGAAACTTTACTTTTTATGAAAACTTTAAATTATTTATTATTTACTAAAAGTTATTTTTAAATTTTTTGGCTTTTTAAGTAAAAATTTTTTATTTTTTAATTATACCAATTACTTACTGTTTCTTCCTATTTTTAGAATTTCATTTAACTTTAGCCACAATATACCATGAGTAAGTCTATTTCCATTATTCATTTTCTTGCTATCTACAATATAACCTTTTTTTACATATATATTTGCTAGATTACATTTCTGCTTTTTTATCTCATTATACCCTTTTACATATACCTTTGAAGTCAAAAAGAACACTACTACATTTTTTATTATATCTATGCTACTTTCAGTTTTAGTATTACAGAAAATTAAAACGCTACCTAATGGAAGTGAAAGACAAATAAGGATAAATGTTATCTTAAAATCCAAATTTAAGTAATTAGAAAGTGAAAATATGATAAATATAATGAAAACAAAAATTGCAATTGATTTATAATCTACTATACCGCCAAATTTTATTTTTACATCAAAGTTACTATAAATTCTTGACTTCATTTAGCTATCTCCTCTCCCAATGTTTCCTGAAGTAATTCTTGAAAATAACTGTTTTGAATAATTATTAATTTTATATATTATATATATACTTCCAGCCATTATTATCTTGTAAACTACCTCTGATGTTTCACCGCATGCAAGAGGTATAAGAATCACAATTTTAGCTATATTTTGCACAAATATATTTATAACAAGTGCCTTCACATATGTAAAAAACAAACCAGATGTAAGGTCAGACGCAAGACATATGATAGCAATAGGAGATACAAATACAAGTAAAATAATTGTCACATATCTTATAGCAAATGTAAGTAAAAGGCTAATACTTCCAAATGATACCATTCCTTTTATTATCCCATTTAAACTCAAAGTATCTTCTTTTAAATAATCTTCTATGCTTATTATCTTATCTTTTAATGCAGTAAAATCAAGCTCAGAGGAAATAGCTTTTTTTCCAAAGCTATCAATTGCATACGTAAAACCTGAGTTTATTTCTAAAATGACTTCGCATAAGTAAGTTGAAAAGCTAGCAATAATCGCTATAACCACCACTTTTACAATAAATTTATATGTACTTCCTCTTTTTGCTCCATTGTACATAGATATAAAGGTAGTGAAGATATAATAAATAGCATAGAGTAATATTAATGTATGTGCGATTATATTCATGTAGTTTATTCCATCTATCATTATAATTTTATTTAAAGGTTCTTTATTTAGCAGACTTGCATCTATAACAAATATTTCATCTAGTGCAGAAAAGACATCTTTTTCTACACTTCCAAATATTTTTTCAAATACTGCAGATAAATTACCTATTATATTTGAATATTCCATACTATATCAATGCATCCATAAACTTTATAATGAGATCAATACTTAAAATTATTCCATAACCAACTATCGCATTTACTATCATCTTCTTGCCCATCCTTAACTTTTCTTCATCTCCAAAACTAAATTTTCTTATTAGTACTCCACTTGCTATTGCAACTCCTGCAATTGGTACAGCAAGCTTTACTAGATAACTTTGAATTTTAGTAAAAGCAGATGTAAGTTTAGTAACAAGTGATGGAGTAGCCGAAGCTCCATAAACATTTCCTACAAAAACAAAAACAATTATTAAGATTTCCACAATTTTTATTAAATTCTTATTATTTTTCATACATTTTTCCCCTCTTTCCACATTTTTAATTTTACCTTTGTATATACATCATAATTTAAGCCATCACTTAGAAGGCAAACTGCTTCAAAAGTTTTAAGCCTACTTGTGAAATAGCTTGTATCTAAAAGTTGCTCCAAATTTTCTGTTATTGTATAACTTTCCGTTATTCCTGACTTCATATTTTTAAATGTTTTGGTAAATAGGTTATATTTTGAATCTTGAGCACTTTCAGAAAGTGAAATATTGGTTTTTTGCCTCATTTCTTTTCCTAGCTGTTTAGTTATTTCTTCTACTGTGTATACATCATCATTTCTAAGCCATACTTTATTTACAAAGTTTTGTATTATTACTTTTGCACTATCTTCTTTTCCAAGTGAGTTTTTTAGTGACGAATAGCTCTGCATCGCAACCACATTTATACATTTGTATTCTCTAGAAAGTGAAAAGAAATGTGCATCTTCTTCATTGCAAAATTCTTGATATTCGTCACAAAGCATAAATTTATCTTTTAAACTATTACTTCTTAATACTTCACTTTGGAAATTAAGTTTTGCATAAGTTGCAACTACTTTAGCAAGTTTTGGATTTTCTCCAATATTCATGCTAATAACTGTAAGTCCAGTAAAGAAAGACTTGTCCTCATTTTTCATGCAAAAGTTATTACAAACTTCATAATCGGAAACAAAAATATCTGTCATCCTAGTTATCTCAGACCTTATTATATTCTTTGTCCTTTCATCGAGCGTCATATATTCATTTTTTAAATTAGAAATACTATTTGTTACATCAAATAACCTTTCTTGTGAATAGTTACCCATCATCATTTTCTTTTTTACTTCTTCTATTTTTTCATTTAAGTAATCAAAATTAATACATAATTTATGTATTTCATCAAATGATACGTAATCTTTGTAATTTCTAATTAAGATTATAAAGTCCTTAATATAGCTTTCTGCTTTATCAAGCCAATAAGAATCTGAGGATTTCTTTTCAGATAGTATCTCTAATGTTTTCTTTATTCTTTCGGCAAGCTCATATGCAGAAAGATATGGTATATCAATCGGATTATATCTGCCGCGTGGTGCTTGAAAGTACCTTTATTTTCATTTTAGAATTGCTTGCTTTAGCTACCTTATTTACAGTATTGATAAAGTTACCTTTTACATCTAAAATGAGTCCTGGTATTTCATTTTTTATAAAGTAATCTAGCATATTAGTAATAACAGTTGATGTTTTTCCACTCCCAATACTTCCAGTAATTAATACGTTTTGATATAATCCATTTTTTTGTATACCTACAATCTTTTCTTCTTCTTTTCCAATTTCAGCTAAATTTTTGGTAATTATTTCTTTTTCTTCTATTTTACTTTTTTTCTTGGATTTTCTATATAAATATTTGAATACTAGTATGAAATAAAATATATAAAAAACTAGATAATAAATTATTTTGAAAGATGTATAATTTGACTGAAAAATATCATATAAATTAATTTTCTTATCAAAAACTTTTAAGAAATAATAACTAGAAAAGAAGAAGTCTATAGTAAAAGCTATTTTCATAGCCAAAATGACAGTGGTAGTAGAAATGCTATATATTATGCATTTCCTACCATTCGGTGACTTTAAGTACATAAAAATTTGATTAATAGAGAGCTTTTCTAAGTTGTTTGGTATATTTTTTAGATTATACTTCTTTATATACTTACCAATCTTGCCACCTTGATTTGTATATAGTAAAGTTTGTTCTAAAAGAGAATATAACCAGTATGAAATAACAATCAAGTAGAAAAAAAACTCCATGACAAAAAACATATGAACATCACCTGCAAGCATTTTAACATTTTATTTTTCAAAATGCAACACCTTTTTTCAATTTTTTGGCTATTCGACAAAATGTTACAAAACTAGTAATTTTTTATGCTAATTTTTTGTGTAGTATTCGACAAATTATCTCTAAATTTGCTATATGTATTGATTTTAAGGCATTTTAGTTATATAATTTACCTATCTAAAATATTAATCCGAATATGATTATAGGAGGTGAATTTACTATGAAACATATTAAGACCATTAGTCATGCTAATTTGAAGCAGTCTGCAAAGCATGGTGGTTGTGGCAAATGCACTACATCATGTCAAAGTGCTTGTAAGACGTCTTGCACTATTGCAAATCAGAAGTGTGAAAATGTTAAACAGGTTAGCAAATAACGCACACCAAAAAATGAGTGATAAACTTCACTCATTTTTTATATAAATGAAAAACACTTAAAGATAAAATAAGAGCTACACATATTAAATGAAAGCTCTTTATTTTTTTAATTATATATAGCAATAGCTTGTATATTTAAAGAAAAAAAGAAGCTGATTTTACATAGCTTCTAAAATATAAATAATTATATTTATTTTTTCTTAATTACCAATATATTCTATTGATATCATACATTTCTGACTCCTGTATATATTCTATGAAACATCTCTCTTTCTTTAGGATTACTTAGTATTTTTCTTCCACCTCTTATAAATACATCTAAAACTCCATCAAAAGAATCGGCATTAGAATCAATAGAACTCATATCAGGTTCAGAGTCTGTATTTTCAATATTTGAAAGAATTTGGTTAATCTTTTTGATTTCTTCTTCTGTATAGCTAAAAATTCTTTTTTCCATATCAAGCCACCCTTTCAAGTCTTATTCTCTTTAATCATCTAAATAGCATATGACTTTTACCTTTTGAAAAAGTCTATCTTCTTTTTAACTTCCTTATATCTGGTTTTATTCCATAACCAAATCTACCTACTCCTTCAGGTTTAAGAATGTGGATAGATTTTTTATTTGCATAATTTCTATCTCTATCTTCATTTCCTAAAAAGGACCACTGTGCAACCTTATCTTCTTGCCATTTAGCAAGACTTTCTTGTTTTAGCCTTCTTGATTCCTTTCTATCTCTCCGCATTTTTTTAAATGCTTCATATGAAGAGATAGTATCTTTCTCATCCATTCTAGTCACCTCTTAAGTAATTAATAAATTGTAATTTTAAAATGATTAATTTCAGCTGTCTTTTTTACTAAATCTGTTTGCTCACACTCTTTCTTAAAACGAGAATTTATTTTTGCAATTTCTAATTCACTAATAGCAGTTAATACATTACCCGAGAAATTTAAATCTTCTGTATAGCCACCAGCTATACCTATGACTTCACCATCAATTTCAATTAATGTATTATTTTCCATATTACAGTCCACCTTTCAATATTTAATCATAAGATATTTTATATGCATCCTTGAAATTTTACCCAAATTTGAGCCTCTGCATAATTTTGTCTTTGCTACTCACATTTTTCAAGTAGTTCTTTAATTATTCTTGCTATACGCTTCGAGTTTTAATGAATAATTCTTTCTTTTCCTATAGGAACTAGCTTACACATTTCTATTTTATCACCACTAGAAGTATTGATTACCTTCTTTGTCTGATAACTGCCATACAAATCACATACTTAAAATTACTGGTTACATAACTACAAATATTATATTATATTACCTTACCACTTTTACTTTACAACAAAATTATTATAGTCTTCATAGTATTTTTCAAAAATAAATAAAACTTCACCCACACTCATCTTTGCAAACACAGAATCAACATGATTTTTATCTTGAGCATTACATATAGCTTTTCTAAGAATTTTTTTCTCTTCTATTTTTTCATGATTATCTTGTATACGTACTAAATGCGAATATATCACAGTAGTCCTTACATATACATCTTCATTTTCCATCATATGTTTTAGTTCTTCTAGTGTTAGATATGTATTCAAGAATATCTCATCTTCTATAGTGATTGGAAAAAAGCCATCTTCTTCCCTACTTTTATTAATTATATAGAGTAATTCTATTTCAAATGATTTAAGTATTTTTATCTTATGTTCATTAAGCATATAATCCTCAGCATTTTCAATTATATTTCTTAATTCAACATAATACCTATATGCAAAACAAATTGGGAGTTTACCAGTTTTTTCATACCTAGATAGAGTTTGCTTAGAGATATCTAACATATGAGCAAAATCTTTTTGACTAGCTCCAATTATGTCCCTTATAGCTTTTATTTCATCAAAAACAATTTCTTTCATATGTGCCCTCCTTAAATGTAAATCCTTCTACTTTATTTAAGTAGAAATAACATATTGAAATGTAACTAAATTATAGCATAGTAACGGAACAAAAACAAGTGGGCTAAACTTAACCCACTTGAATGATAAAAAGCAATTATAAATGTGCAATTACAGAAGTAGTATACTCTTTGAAAAAAGTTTTGGTGCTAGAAGAAACTCTACTCTTTTTTTGTTTAGTAGTATCATCATTAAGCTCTTTAGTATACTTAATAACATCTTCAATGGTTAAATATCCTTCTTTTAAATGTTTATCTTTAATTTCTTCTGGAGCATATTTAATTAAAACTTCATTAAAAAGATTCAATATAATTACACAAGTATCACCTGGACCAGAATCTGAAAACTCAATGTATTTTTCAGAAGTTATTGCATCTGTGACTTTATTTGATGTATTTAGGTATACTTTCTTCTTAACAAATATATATTTTATTGGTTCAACAGGTTTAAAAC
>JAFVCY010000027.1 GCA_017478805.1 Clostridia bacterium | reverse complement strand
TATATATATAACAAGTTAAATTTAGAAATTTCTATATATGTTATATTTTGTTGTTTTCATATCTATATAAGTAATATAGATAGGAGAAAAGAGAAAATGGAGAAAAAAGAAATTATTAAAAATTCAAATATAAAGAGAAATTATA
Source organism: Clostridia bacterium (assembly GCA_017478805.1). GTDB lineage: Bacteria > Bacillota > Clostridia > TANB77 > CAG-465 > RGIG5057. Next base: position 4,943 of record JAFVCY010000027.1, on the reverse strand, counting down.
ATAAAAGTAGAGACATAAATAAAACTAAAAAAGAAAGAAAAATTGTAGTATCAGACTTTGATGAGAAAAATATTGTAAATAAAAAATTAAAAAATGAAGTAGAGAAAAAATTAAAGAAATCATCTAAAAAGATAGATTTTGATGTGGCTATAAAGCCTACAAGAAAGTCAAGATATGAAAACAACAATAAAGAGGAAACTTTATCAAAAGGTTCTAAATTAAAAATTATTCCACTTGGTGGACTTAATGAAATAGGAAAAAACATGACAGTTTTTGAGTATGGAAATGATATTGTACTTATAGACTGTGGTGTAGCATTTCCTGATGATGAAATGCTAGGTGTTGATCTAGTTATTCCTGATATGACATATTTAGAGAAAAACAAAGAAAGAGTAAAAGCAGTTTTAATTACACATGGACATGAGGACCATATAGGTTCAATACCATATTTCTTAAAGAAATTCAATGTTACAATATATGGAACAAAGCTTACTTTAGGGCTCATAAAAGCAAAACTTGTTGAACATAGATTAGATAAGTCGGCTAAACTTAAATTAATAAATGCAGGTGAAACAGTAACTATTGGTAAAATGAAGTTTGAATATATAAAGGTTACTCATTCAATAGCAGATTCTTGTGCAATTGCAATAACAACTCCAGAGGGAGTAATAGTACATACTGGTGATTTCAAAGTTGACCATACGCCAATAGATAATCAGCATATAGACCTTGCTAGGTTTGCAGAGCTTGGAACAAAGGGTGTAACACTTCTTATGAGTGATAGTACAAATGTGGAAAGACCAGGCTATGCAATGTCTGAAAGGAAAGTTGGAATTGAGCTTGATAGATTGTTTATGAACTGCACAAAAAGAATTATAGTTGCAACCTTTGCATCTAATATACATAGAATGCAGCAGATTATTAATTCGGCTGTTAAGTATAAAAGAAAAGTAGCAGTTTGTGGAAGAAGCATGGTAAATGTTATAAAGGTAGGAACAGAACTAGGATATATCACAGCTCCAGAGGGGACTATAATTGATATAGATAGTACTATTAACTATAATCCTGAGCAGCTTGTAATAATAACTACTGGTTCACAAGGAGAGCCTATGGCAGCACTTTCAAGGATGTCAGCTGGAGAACATAAGAAAATTACAATTACAGCAGATGACTTTATAATTTTTTCATCATCTCCAATTCCTGGAAATGAAAAGTCTATTGCAAGACTTATAGATGATTTGGAAAAATTAGGAGCAGAGGTTATATATAACCAGCTGGCTGATGTCCATGTATCTGGTCACGCTTGTCAAGAAGAGCTAAAATTAATGCTAAGACTTGTAAGACCAAAATATTTCATGCCTGTTCATGGTGAGTATAGGTTTTTGAAACATCATGGAGAACTTGCAACTACAGTAGGTGTAGATAAGGACAACATTATAATAATGGAAAACGGTAGAGTCCTTGAGATGTCAAACGGAAAATGTACTAAAGCAGGTCAAGTTCAGTCTGGAATTGTTTTAGTTGACGGACTTGGTGTAGGTGATGTTGGTAATATAGTTATCCATGATAGACAAATGCTTTCAGAAAATGGTATGATTATAGTAATAATTACTTTAGATAGAAGAACGTCAAATATTGTAGCAGGACCTGAAATTGTAACTAGAGGTTTCGTTTATGTACGTGAAAATGAACAGCTTATGGATGAAATTGAAACAGTTGCAAAGGAAGAATTAGAGCTTTGTATAAGAAATAAACAACTTGAATGGTCCACAATAAAGGCAAATGTGAAAAATTCAGTAGCAGATTATGTGTATAAAAAGACAAAAAGAGAACCTATGGTTCTGCCTATTATATCTGAAGTAGATATTGATAGTTATACGAAAAATTTATAGATAAAAGTAGTGCCTAGAAGTAAAAACTAGGCACTATATATTTTATATTATTCTATCTAAACCATATTTTTCACCAAACACACAAGGTTCGTTGCACTTAAAATCATGAAATGTACATTTTGGACCATGAGAGTAGGGAAGAAGCTCATTATATAAAACAGGTATATCTTTGACAGCCTCGAGATATCTAGTTAAGCTTTCTTTAGTTATCATAGCTGTTTCGAGTTGAGCTCTACCACACAATCTTTCTTTACATTTTGCTATCAACTTTTTTATATTTCCTTGTTCATTAACTTTTACCAGCATGCCTTGAGGATATAAATGTGAAAGAGAAGAGATATCTTTTAACCATTCATCTTCGTAAGGAGTTCCTCTTATTATCATTGGTATGTAATATTTAGGAGTATCAAGAAACATTATTTCATAATCATTTATTCTATGCCTATGTGACTGAGCCAAACTTGCAAAACTTGCTTCATAGTTTATCGAGTAAGTTTCACCAAATTCTTCTAAATGTTCTCTTGTTCCTAAAAGTGAAAATTCACGGCTTTTAGCAGCAGGATTTAATCCTTCAATGGAAAACTTCTTTGGAAGGGCAGAGGAGAACTCTCTTAAAACTTTCACACACTCTCTAATAAATGGATTATCAGTGTTTTCATTTTGCTGTACAAACAATTTGGCAAAATAATTAATATAGTTCAGTTGCTGAAGACTAGCAGTATATTCTATAGAAACGTATGGAGTAAATAAGCTAATTAAATATCTTGCATTTTCATTTGAAAGAGTATCAATTTGCTTTTTCGATAATTTTTCATATCTCTTGTCAGTTTGAACCAAATCAATAATTAATTTTTTATAGATCTCTTTCCATTTTGTATATAGTGCTTTTTCTTCTTCAGATGGCTTCATTTCTGTATAACGTGCAGACTTTTCTGACGTGTTGTAAATGCCTTCATTATTCAAAAACATTGCCAAAATTTTAGGTATAGACTCAAAATACAAGCTGTAGTGAACGTGACCAAAAACTGAGTGGTGCCCTTTAAAATATTATCTTCTAGTCTACTCAGAGTTTTGTCTTGAGGTTCCTCCATAATGTCACTAAGTGAACCTTTCATGTAACAAATTGCTGAAGAGTGAGCAGAAAACATGAGAGCATCCTTTTCAGGAAGGTCAAAATCTGGCTTGGTTGAAGCTATTGTTCTTACATTCATAATTATTCCTCCTAAAAATTATTGTAATTTAGAGTTTAATTTCTTTAGCATGAATATTGTATCATATACCATTACAAAAATTAACAAAATTATTTATATAACTGTATATTTATAGAAAAGGATATTTAGAGAAAATATAGAAAATGTTAGTTTCCTTAGAGTTAAAATATGTGAAAATAAAAAATACCAATGCTATAAAACATTGGTATAAATCCATTTTATAAATGGTGGGAAGAGATGGATTCGAACCATCGTAGGCGGAAGCCAACAGATTTACAGTCTGCCCCCTTTAGCCACTCGGGCATCTTCCCTTATAAAAAATGGTGCACCCTCAGAGACTCGAACTCCGGACCGACCGGTTATGAGCCGGTTGCTCTAACCAACTGAGCTAAGGGTGCGTTCACTTGTTTCGTGAACAATATTATTATAACCCTGCATCGTTTAATTGTCAATACTTTTTTTGTAAAAAAATAAAAAAGAAGATTAAAATAAAAAAATCTTCTTTTCAAATTATATTAAACATTGAATCTAAATAAAGTAACATCGCCATCTTGCATTACATAATCTTTGCCTTCAAGTCTAACTTTACCTTTTTCCCTTGCATGATTAGTAGAACCACATTCAATTAAATCGCTATATGAAACAATTTCAGCCTTTATAAATCCTCTCTCAAAGTCTGTATGTATTTTTCCAGCTGCTTGAGGAGCTTTAGTTCCATTTTTTATAGTCCAGGCTCTAACTTCTTGTTTTCCAGCTGTAAGAAAGGAGATAAGACCAAGAAGCTTGTAACTTGCCTTAATTAGTTTATCAAGTCCAGATTCTTCAATACCATATTCCTGCATCATTAATTTTTTATCCTCATCATCAAGTTCAGATAAATCTTCTTCAAGCTTTGCACAAAGGCAGATAACTTCAGCATCTTCTTTTTGTGCATATTCTTTTACAATATTTACGTACTTGTCATTTTCTATAGTTGATATTTGAGTTTCTGAAACATTTGCAACATATATAACAGGTTTATTAGTTAGTAAAAATAAATCTTTAAGAGAATCATTTTCTTCATCATCAAGAATAACGCTTCTTGCGGGTTTTAAATTTTTTAGAGCTTCCATATATTTTTCTAGTGCTGATACTTCAGATTTCACTTTTTTATCGCCAGTTTTAAGGGCTTTAGAAACTCTATCAAGTCTATTTTTTACCATTTCTGTATCGGCAAGTATTAATTCTAAATTTATAGTTTCAATATCATCTATAGGGTCAACTTTGCCATTTACATGTACTATCTCATCACTTTCAAAGCATCTTACAATATGAACTATTGCATCCGTCTCACGAATATGAGATAAAAATTTATTCCCAAGACCTTCACCAGAAGATGCACCTTTAACAAGACCGGCAATATCCACAAATTCAATAGTTGCATACGTACTTTTTTCAGCACTGTACATTTTAGATAAAACCTCAATTCTTTCATCTGGAACTGTAACAATACCAACATTTGGTTCTATAGTGCAAAATGGATAATTTGCACTTTCAGCACCAGCCTTTGTTATAGCATTAAAAAGAGTAGACTTTCCAACATTTGGAAGACCAACAATACCAAGTTTCATTTATATACACATCCTTTTTACATCAAGTATTATATATTAAATTGCAAATACTGTCAAGATTTTTCTTTTTATGAGAAAAATAAGTGCTACGGGTTTTTGACAGTTGCTAAATTACAAAAATGTTACAAGTATTGAAATACTTGCTTTTTTTTGTCAATTTTTTATCAAATATATTGCGTGTCATTACGTGTTATGATATAATATAATATCTAAAAGTGAGGTTTGTATAT
>JAFVCY010000026.1 GCA_017478805.1 Clostridia bacterium | reverse complement strand
TTTGCTCTCCTTCAATTTGTGGCAATACTTCAAGTAAGTAATTGATGTATTTATGAATATTTATTTTATTTACTTTAGCAGATTCTATTAGACTGTAATAAACTGCATTGGCATTTGCTCCATCAACTGTATCTGCAAAAAGCCAATTTTTTCTATGTACTGCAAATGGTCTTATTGCTCTTTCAGCTTTTGAATTTGTAAGTGGAATTCTTTCATCATTTAAAAACTTACACAAATTTTATTTTTGATTTGTTGCATAAGTTAAATCATCTTTTAGCTTTTTATTAGTTACATATTTTTGGCTCGTTAAATAAACCCATTCATAGAATTTTTTTAAGCAAAACAAAAGCTAGTAATATCAACTATTCTAGCTTTTGTCTTCCGATAATACTTTTCTTCCGATAAATAATATAGTGTGTGAATTTTTAAAATAAAATTTATGCACTATATTTTTCTTTAATCCTTGTTTTTTTTGAGTAAATAATGTATTATATTAATGCAAGGAGGAATAGATATGTTAGAGGTGAAAAATTTAAGTAAAAAGTTTGGTGCTTTTACTGCACTAAATGATATAACAATAACTGCAAAAGAAGGAAGAATACTAGGAGTTTTAGGTAGAAATGGTGCACGGTAAATCTACAATGTTTAGGTGCATTATGAACATATACGAAAAGGACTCTGGAGAAATACTATTAAATGGTAAAAAAATAACATCATCAACTTTAGATAAAGTAGGTTTTTTAATAGAAGAAGGCTGCCTTACAGCTGAATATACAGTATATGAACAGTTTTCAATGTTTGGAATACTTAAAAATATGACAGATGATGAAATAACAGATTCACTTCTTTACTGGTTGAATAAATTTGGAATATCTGAATATTTAAATACGAAGATAAAGAAAATATCAAAGGGAAATAAGCAAAAACTGCAGTTTATCGTAGCTGTTATGCATAATCCCGACTTAATAATATTAGATGAACCATTTAGTGGACTTGACCCACTTAGCTCAGCAATATTAAAAAATGTAATACTAGAGCTAAAAAAACAAGGTAAGATTATAATATTCTCATCACATCAAATGGAAAATGTTGAAAGCTTGTGTGATGATATATTTATGATATCACATGGGAAAGAAGTGCTTTATGGGAATTTAAATGATATAAAAAATGAAATGGATAAAAAGAAAATAAGGGTAGTTGGAAAAATTGACAAAGATAAAATAAAGTGTGAAGAAATATATAATATTACGGAGGATAAACTAGATACGTATGATATATATGTAAACGGAAGTGAAAATACTTCAAAAGTAATTGAAGCACTGAAAGAATATGATATTAAGAGCATAATAATCGACAATTTAAGTTTAGAGGACATATTCATGGAGAAAGCAGGTGTGAAATATGAAAGTGAGTAAATTAAGAAGACTTACTATTTTTGGAGTAGAGCAGACATTTAAAAATAAATTTTGGATAATATTAAATGTACTTATGCTAATTGCAGCAATTGCATACGTAAATTTTGGCACTGTAAAGGAGATAATAGAGTCAAGAAAAGAAGCTTCAGATAAAGATAATATAAATTTAATGATAATAGACGAAACTGATAGCTTTGAAAACAAAATATTGAATTTCAAAAATGATAAAATAGTAATAAAAGAATATAGTGAAAGTGGCGTAGAAGATGGAAATATTTTAGTTGAAATATCATATGATAATGAAAATTATATACATGCCAGAATAACTTCATCTGAATACATAGACATGACATATTATAGCCTGTTTGAAACTGCTATAAATGAAATAAGAGATGAAGTGTTTGCAAATAGAAATAATTTAAGCATAGAAGAAGTAAAGAAAGCAAGTAATAATGTTGAAATTGAAAGAATAATCACTACTTTAGATAAAGAACTCTATGATAAATATTCTGGCATTTTACTTGGTGCATCACTTGTAGTGTATATGTTGTTTATCTTCATATCATCAAGCCTTGCATCTACAATAGGTATGGAAAAAGTAAGTAGAACAACTGAATATATGCTGACAGGAATAAGCGAAAATGCGTATCTTTGGTATAACATATTGCAAACTAATATTGTAGTCCTTCTTCAAGGAGCTCTCTCAGTAATATATATTGTTATTGCCACACTTATAAACTCAGTGCTAAGAGTAAGCTTTTTAGGAGCTGAAATATCCTTAGATGTAGGACTTAATGTAAGTTTAAATATAGAGCCTACAGTTTTAATTGCAGCTGTAGTATTACTTGTGCAAGCAATTATTGCAGTATTAATACTTTCAATTATTCAAGCAGTTCTTTCATCTAGAGTAAATAATATCTCTGATGTGTCAAACTCAACTGTACTTGTGCTATTTTTTGTAATATTTGCAACAGTAATATTCCCAAACTTTATACCAACTGCTGAAAAAGTAAATATATTCTTGAAAATAATATCTATGATTCCAGTAATATCTGCAGTAGCTGTTCCTAAACTTTATCTTTTAGGACAAATATCAACTTTTGGAGCAATACTTTCAGTAATAATTAGTATAGCTATTACAGCAGTTTTAACAGTATTTGGGTCAAAAGCATTTAAAAAAGGACTACTTAGTTTGTCTAAAGGCAGTAAAAAAGAGGAAAGAGTGGAAAAAGCAGCATTAGATGACTTTAATGCATCGAAGTTTAGAGCAAGCATTTCAAAAGTTTCTATGGCACTCATAATATATCTAGTATTTTCAAATATACTAGGTATAATCACAAAGTTTGCATTTGCATCTTTGGGTGGAGTACTAAATTACATAGTGCAGATTGTAACTTGGATAGTATCAATTTATCCATCATATTGGTATTTAAAAAATAGTAACTATACACGTAAAATAGAGAGTGGAAAAGTAAAAATTGATGTAAAGAAAATAGCTATTTTAATAGTTATAGCGTTTGGAATAATATGGGCAGTTCAGCTTGTTTCAGAGTATATATCTAAAGATTTAACTAATATAATAGAGCTTATAAATCTTGATATGAATACTCCACTTGAGTGTATACTATTTGTAGTGTATATAGCTCTTCTTCCAGCAATATTTGAAGAACTACTATTTAGAAAGGCTATATTTGGTGTGCTAAAGAAATACGGCATAAAGCTTGCAATAATAATATCGTCTGTAGCTTTTGGACTTATGCATCAGAATTTTTCACAAGGAATATTTGCGTGCTTAGTTGGAGTAGTATTCTGTATTATTGATGATAAGGCGGGAACAATACTTCCTTCTATGATTCTTCATTTTATAAACAACTGTGTAGCAGCAGTTCAAGTGATAATGATGAATAAAATGGGTGAAGAGGCAGAAAACATTTTTGATGTTATAGGCATAATATTTAATGTATGGGCAGTTATTTCTTTGGTAGTAGTTATTTTACAAGTTATAAAAAATAGAAAGAATAAAGAAAGTATAGAAAAAATGAAGGTAAGTAATGAAAAAGAAAAAATAGAAGAAATAAAAGAAAGCCAAAAAGAAGAAATAAAGAAAGAAAATGCAAGTAATGTAAATAGCGTAATTAGTATAAAAAATCCAGTAAAAGTTATATGCTCAGATTTTGTAACAGATTTAACAGTTGTAATTTACGTTATAATAACAGTATGTGTTAGTAAACTAATATAGTTAAACAACATAAAAATGACATGAAAAAAACATGTCATTTTTTGCGTATTTTGTTGTATTTTGTAATAATAAATGATAGAATAAAGCCGGTTATAATATCCTGATTAAGGAGGAATATAATTATGAAACCAGAAATGAATATAAAGGAAAAGGCAATGCTTTTTGCGTGCTTTGCGCATCTTGGACAGGTAAGAAAATCCGAGAAAAGTAAGCCTATGATTATTCACCCTATTTATGTAGGAAGGATACTTGAAGAATATGGATTTGATGAAGAAGTTGTAGCAGCTGGTTATCTTCATGATGTAATTGAGGATACCAAATATACAAAAGAAGATATTCTTGAAATGTTTGGAGAGGATATCTGCGAGCTAGTACTTGCTGCATCAGAACCTGACAAAAGTAAGCCATGGGAAGAAAGGAAGCTTGATACTATTCGGAGAGTAAGAGGCATGGATGAAAGGAAGAAGGCTGTAATTTGTGCAGATAAGATATCTAACCTCGAAAGTTTAAAGAACCTTTTTGAAAGAACAGGAAAAAGAGATTTTTCAGCATTTAATCAAGGAGAGGCTATGCAGTCTTGGTATTATACCGTAGTTCATCGCTCGCTTACACTTGAGATAGAAGAAGAGAAAAATGAGATGTATGATAGACTGAAAAAACTAGTAGGTGAGGTATTCTATAGCAAAATGTCAGATGAAGAAATGGAAGCTACTTTGTATATGGAAGATAGCAGTAGGCTTATCCGGCTCAAGAAAATGAAGGCAACACTTGAGGATATAACGCATTTTAGAAGTTTAAAGATAACGGAAAATAAGCCTTTTGTAATTGAGTTTTTAGGTACAATGCGCTCTGGCAAGTCGTCTGGAATCTATGCTCTTTTTGAGCTTCTTAAAAAGGCTGGATTTAGCACCAAAATAATAGATGAGTACACAACATCTAAAGAGTTTAAAGAGGAATTGCGTCCAAAGTATGAAGGGTTTACTAAAGAGCTCCATGAAGAGATACTAAAAAATGTGGCATTAAAAATTGAGGAAGCAAAGAAAGAAGGCTATGACTTTATACTCATAGATAGAGGCTTAAACGATAGGCTTATCTGGCTCTACAGACTTTATGCTATTCAGGAAAAAATTGATATAGAAGAGTATCAAGAGATTCTTAAGAACTGGCAAGAAGTAGCTACGAACCTTACGGATTTAGTTGTTAGGTATTCAATTAAGGCGGAAACTGCCATGAAAAGCCTGAAATTTCAAAGTAAATTCTACCCTATGCTCAAAGGGTAGAATTTAGTCTGATAGTAAGTTCTACCCCTATGGAATTTAGTCTGATAATTTCTCTCATAGTAAATTCTACATGAGTAGAATTTAGTT
>JAFVCY010000025.1 GCA_017478805.1 Clostridia bacterium | reverse complement strand
GTGCTGTTGTTTCTACAACCGGTGCTGTTGTTTCTACAACCGGTGCTGTTGTTTCTACAACCGGTGCTGTTGTTTCCTCAGGAACGGTTGTCTCCTCGGGAACGGTTGTCTCTACAGGAGCTGTTGTCTCCTCAGGAACGGTTGTCTCTACAGGAGCTGTTGTCTCCTCAGGAACGGTTGTCTCCTCGGGAACGGTTGTCTCTACAGGAGCTGTTGTCTCTACGGGTGCTGTTGTATTAACAGGGGCTGTTGTTACAACAGGAACAGTTGTTACAACGGGCACTGTCGTATTAACAGGAGCTGTTGTTTCCTCAGGAACGGTTGTCTCTGCCGGAACGGTTGTCTCTACGGGTGCTGTTGTATTAACAGGGAATGTTGTTACAACAGAAATAGTTGTTTCAACGGGAGACGTTGTTTCTACAGGAGCTGTTGTTTCAACAGAGGATGTTGTTTCCACGGGTGCTGTTGTCTCTACGGGGGTCGTTGTTTCTACGATAGGATCTTCATCGTAAATGATATCTTCCTCTTCGTATTCATCCTCATCATAGATGATATCGCCCTCAGGCTGTGTTTCAAAACCCAAGAAAGGCTCAGCTTCCTCTGTGTCTTCAGTTGTAGAAATAGTCTCAGAATAGGTCGTAGCTATAGTCGTAATAGCTATAGTGTCTTCAACCTTTGCTACAGAAGTAGTCTCAACAATAGAAATCTGAGGCTGCTGAGAAATTGTTGCTGTTGTAGCCGAAGTAGTTACAGCTGCAGGTCTCGTGGTATCCCACGGATCATAGCTGTATGAAGGTGTTGTCTCAACAACCTCTTCCTCAGAAGCTTCTGAAGTCATTTCTTCTGTTACCTCTTCTTCTGCCTCAGTTTCCTCAAATTCTTCTTCTTCTTCGTACTCTTCTTCTTCTTCAAGTTCGATTGTTCCGAAGAAATAAGAACTTGAAGTAGTTTCAGCCTTTTCTTCCTTTTCAGAAGAAACTATCTGCTGAACTACTATGTTTCTTACCGGTATGAACCAAACAAGAAGCACAATAGCTATTGTGTAAACTATGGTTACTATGTAACCTTTAAGAGATGCTACTACGTAGCACTTGTCGTTACGTCTAAGCCAAAGCTTAACCACAATAACTGCTGCAATCACTGCCGATGCACCAATGAGAAGTATAAAACTTCTGGTAATCGTAAAGAAAAGCACCAGAACTGCCATAAGAAGCGAGAATATTATGCTCCGGCTCATTATAAAGTCGACACATCTTAAATTTGTTTTTTTCATAATTGAATCCTCCAATTCGTTAAATTGTTTGCACGTATGAAATGATTCTGCTAAAGCTTAGTGTAGCTTTGGCAAAACTTGTTCAGTAATTAAGAACAATATACGTGATATTTTACAATATCTATTATATCATATTTTACATAAAATGTCAAATTTATGTAACCTTTATACATAGGTTTGTAAAAATTCAAGTACATATTTTATAATATTCATATCATTAAGTTCAAGTTTATTTCTAGAAATACTTTGTAAAATACATATACTTCCAATACTATCATTATCTACAATAATTGGGAAAACGGCTATAGTTTCTATGTCTGCTCTTTCTATTAAAAGCCTCTTTCCTCTACCAGACTTTAAGAGAAAGTTCTCTCTATTTCGTATATAGTCTATAACTTCAGGAGTTATATTCTCATCAATAAACTCCTTTGACTTACTTGTATCAACTATAACTTTTTCCTTATCTGTCATTACCACTTTATACCCTATATTTTTACTTAAAGAATCAATTAATTTCTGCATCACATCATATTTATCGCCAAGTGGTAAATACTTTTTTATTTCAATTTTACCATCAGTTTTAAGGACTATTTCAACCTGGTCTCCTTCATCAATTTTAACTTTTTTCCTCATTTCTTTTGGAATAACAATTCTACCTAAATCATCAATTCTTCTAACTATTCCAGATAACTCCATTTTTTACCTCCAAATATTACATAAATATTATTTTCTTTAACTGAAAAAAATATACAAAAAAATCACTAATACAATTTATAGTATTAATGATTTTTAATTTATTAATTACTTATTATTCCTTAACCATATATAATATTCTTCTTCAATTTTTCTTGCTACTTCCTCTGGACTAATATGCGTTGTATCAATTACTAAATCATAATTTAATACGTCTTCCTTTTTTACAGAGTACAAATTGTAATAACGTTCATTTTCTAATCTAAATCTTTCTGCTATTTCACGTTTTGCCTCTTCGAAAGAAGAATAATTTTCTACTTTTCCTCTAGTAGAGTCTGCAAGTAGTCTTCTTGCTGATTCATCTAAGTCAACCTTTAAATATACTTTAAAAGACTGCGGTACAGCATACCATCCAAGTCTAGCATCGATTATAAAGTTATCATGAGACTCTGCATAATGTTTGGCACTGTTTTCTATCTCAAAATCTATCTCTTTATGAGACTCACAATACACATTAAACTCTTTTACAGTCATATTATGCTCTCTAGCTAAACTTCTAAAATACTCTCCATTTTTATATATTGAGTAATTAAGCCTTTCTGAAAGAATTTTAGAGACTACTCCTTTTCCACTTGCAATATCTCCCGTAATTGATATTATATGACAATTACTCATTTTTCTTACCCTTAGTAACCTTTTTTATTTTTGTCTTTTTTTCATCAACAATTTTTATTGCATTACTATCTTTGCTATTTTCAGTTACAGTAGCTTCTTCTTCTTCCTCTGGTTCAGTATCTATAGCTAAGTCTTTAAGTATACCATCTACTGTTTCAGATATCACTGTATTAATATCTACTTCTTCGTCTTTTATAGGGCAAACATACTCTCCATTTTTCTTTACAAAAGCTTTTTGCTGGCATATTTCTTTTGATGCAACATCTACTGAATCATCTATACATGGGTCTTCCCTTTCAATTCTTCTTCTTTCTATCTGTCTTGCTCTTTTAGCTATTGCAATAACTGCTTCATATCTATTTCCGGCTTTTTCCATTAAATCATTTACATTTGGTTTTGATAACATACCTATTCTCCCTTCAATATACAATATATATAATAAAGTATTTTAACACAAAGACTAAATTAATTCAATAATTTATGTAAAATTTAATCTAGTTAATTCATTTTTATTCTTCTATATGAATCTTTATCTTAGATGCCTTTACTTTCTTCTTGCTATTTTCTTCATTTGAGTTTGGAACTTCTAAACTATATATATATTCAAGCATTCTATTTGTCTCTTTTCGTAAATATTCCTTATCGTTTGCCTTATCTTTGTTTAGTACAATTGGATTGCCATAAATTACCCATACTCTAGTAAAAAATGTCTTTTCTGGCTTCTCTTTTATTATCCTTACAGGAAGTATTGGAACACCTGCTTTTAAAGAAATGTACACCGCTCCTATTTTTCCTGGAACCCTAGTTCCGATTTTTTACTCTTGTTCCTTCGGGAAATATTAATAGTTTTCTATTCTTCCCTTTTTTGAATACATTCACTGCATGAATAATACTTTTTGCATCTTTCTCCCCACGATGTATTGGAAATACTCCCGCTTTCTTCAAAATAAACCCAAAAGGCTTGAATTTAAAAAGTTCTGCTTTTGCCATAATAGCTAGATTTTTTGAATCTGCGTATAGGAAAAATGGGTCAGACGCAGATAAATGATTACTACATACAACGCAGCTTTCCATATTATTCTCTAAATTAGAGTTTACATATTTAACTCTAAATAATATTTTACAAAATATTAATTTAATTAAACCTCTTAACATATAATGCGTTTGCTTCTCCTTTATCTATAGAAACATCCATTACCTATAAATTCACGAACAATTGAATCATTAGGTACAGGACCTGTTTCAATTGGTAAGAAATTGTTTAAATATTCATATAATCTTCTTGTTTGCGCGTAATATTTGCTTTCTCTTTGAACCTGTAAAAGAAGTGGCTGTGCAAATGTCTTTATAACCCCTGGTTCATATATTAAGCTTGAATTAAATATTGTATCTGCTGTATCTACAAATGGGAATATATATTTTTTCTCACCTTTTACTACATTATCCCATAAATCAAAAGTTTTTTCAATACTATGTCCACGAGTTACATAATCTCTTACCATTCTTCTTAAAAATCTTGTGTCTGTAGAAGAGATTTTAGTGTAATCGTCAATATCTAATGTATCTATTGGTGCAATATATATTTTATACTTTTGGCTATCATTTGTCTTTTCAGTAAGTATTGGGTTTAGTGCATGTATCCCTTCAATTACAAGTATATCATTTTCTTCTAATTTTAAGAAGTGACCATTATACTTTTTATGACCAGTTACAAAATCAAATTCTGGTAGTTCTACTTCTTCTCCAAGTGCAAGAGAGCTCATTTGCTTATTAAATAGTTCTATATCTAAAGCATCAACTGTTTCAAAGTCATATTTTCCATTTTCATCTAGTGGAGTATTCTCTCTTTCTTTAAAGTAATTATCCATTGATAGAGTTATTGGTCTATAACCTGTAAGAGTTAACTGAACTCCTAGTTTTTGCGCAAATGTTGTCTTTCCTGATGAAGATGGTCCTGCAATTAAAATCATCTTTATACTGTCTCTTTTTTCTATTTCTTGTACAATTTCTACAATTTTTCTGTCATGAATTGCCTCACAACTACGGATTACATCGCCTATTTTTTCGTTTATTACCTTATCATTTAGCTCTCCTACATTTCTTACTCCGATTACTTCATTTAACTTATTAAATGCAAAAAATGCATCATATAGTTTTGTATCTTCAGGCTCTTTTGAAAGGTTATACCCCTCATCAAAGTTATCATTTGGCAAAACAAGTAATATCCCACTTTTATACTTTCTTAAGTCGAAACTTTTTATGTAACTTGTAGCTGGTGCAAGCATCCCATAAAAATAGTTATAGTATTTTCCACAAAAATACATACTTACCATGGATTTTAGGTTATGCTTAAGGCTTGCAACTTTTGATATGTCTCCTGATTTTTCATAAAGTACTTTTGCCTCTTCCGTCGTTACTTGTTTTTTTATTATCGGAATATCCATGTTTATAAACTCTATCATTTTATTTTTTAGTGATGCTACAAATTCTTCAGTTATTTCAGCATTTTCTATAGTAAAATACTGGTCCTTATTTATTGTTGATACAAATTCCACTTTTGCATCTTCCATAAGCTCTTTTAGTGACATATATATAAGCATCTTAAGTGTCCTTGAGTATATCTTATACCCATCATCAGATTTGTATTTTATATAGTTACAATGTGAGTTTCTGACTAGTTCATGGTTAAATGATACTACTTCATTATTTACCATTGCAGCTAGTATATCTGATATATCATCTTCTACTGCCTTTATAGCATCTCCTACTTTAGTTTTGTAATCCACTACAATTTGTTTTCCACTTTCAAATGTAACGCTTACCTTATCATTCATAATCCTTCCCTCTCTTCTTCTTAAACTTATTTTTCTACTTTTTCTTTACATTTTCCAAAAATACTTTTATAAACTCCTCGTTATTTTTAGTTTTACCCATGATGTTAATAACCTTCTCAATAACTTCAATTGGCTGCATATTTGATGAATTATTTGACATAAGCCTTCTGATATATACTGATGCTTCTTGTTCTTTATTACTTAAAAGTAAATCGTCTCTTCTTGTGCCAGATTTATATATATCAATAGATGGGAATATTCTCTTTTCACTTAGTTTTCTATCAAGATGTACTTCCATGTTTCCTGTTCCTTTAAATTCTTCAAATATGATATCATCCATCCTACTTCCTGTATCTAGAAGTGCTGTTGCAAGTATTGTTAAACTTCCTCCATTTTCTATGTTTCTTGCTGCACCAAAGAATTTCTTAGGGAAATAAAGTGATGCTGGGTCTAGACCACCAGATAGTGTTCTGCCACTTGGATCACACTCTAAATTACTTGCCCTAGTTAGCCTTGTTAAGCTATCTAAAAGTATTACAACATCCCTGTTTTGTTCTACTAATCTTTTTGCTCTTTCTAAAACCATCTTTGATACTTTTATATGATTTGCTGGAGATTCATCAAATGTTGAATGAATAATCTCTGCATCTATACTTCTTTCTATATCAGTTACTTCTTCTGGTCTTTCATCTATTAAAAGTACCATAAGGTGTACTTCTGGATTGTTAGATAGTATACTATTTGCTATTTGTTTCAAAATTGTAGTTTTACCAGCTTTTGGCTGTGCTACTATTAATCCTCTTTGTCCTTTACCTATTGGAGATAGTATATCTATAAGTCTTGTTGAAAGCTCCTTTGGGTCTTTTTCAAGTTTTAGTCTTTCTTCAGGATATATTGGTATAAGCGAATCAAAGTCTTTTCTTCTTAGTGCTACATCAACAATTTCATCATTTATTCTCTCTACATAAATCATAGATGGGAATTTGTTTTGTGGTTCTGTTGTAAATCTTGCGATTCCTTTTAGCATATCTCCTGTTGATAGTTTAAATCTCCTTATTTGCACTTGTGATACATATATATCTTTGTTTCCAGGTAAATAGTTATCACTTCTTAAAAATCCATATCCGTCTGGCATTACTTCTAGTATTCCATTTGCGATATAGTCTGTTTCTGGATTCTCAATCTGAGCATCCATTTTTTCTTCTAATTTGTTATCTCTTTCTAAATATCTAGCTATTTCTTCAACTAGATATTCTTTTTTTAATCTCTCATAGCCATCAATTTTTAATGTATTTGCATAACCTCTTAGGTCTGCAAGTGTTGATTTTTTTAATTCTTCTCTTGTCATTTTTTAACTTCCTTTCTACACTACTTTTGCGTATAAATCATACTGGTTATAATCTATTATTTTAGCATTTTGAAACTCACCTATCATGATTTTTTCTGCACTTTCTTTATCTATTTTTATTAAAACTCTTGAGTCTACATCTGGTGAGTTCATGTATGAACGTGCTACAAAATATTCATTATCTTCTGATACATCATCTACTAAAATCTCAAAAGTCTTACCTACATACTTTTTATTTATTTCTAAAGATATTTGTTTTTGAACTTCATAGAGCTTTTCTAGTCTTTCTTTTCTTACTTTTTCATCTATTTGCCCTTCCATCTTACTTGCAATTGTTCCTTCTTCTTCTGAATATGCAAAGGCTCCAAGCATTTCAAATTTTAGCTCCTTTATTGCATCTAATAGCTCTAAGTATTCACTATCAGTCTCACCTGGAAATCCCACTATTACAGTTGTCCTTAGTACTGCGCCATTTATCTCTTCCCTTATTTTCTTTACTTTAGAGTATATTATTTCTTTTGTATCTTTTCTGTTCATTTTTTTTAGTATATTATTAGATATATGCTGAATTGGTATATCAAAGTACTTACATATTTTGTCATTTCCTTTTATCTCTGCAATTAACTCATCTGTAACTTCATACAAGTACATGTATAGTATTCTTATCCATTTTACACCTTCAACTTTAGATATCTCTCTTAAAAGCTTTTCTAGGCATGGTTTTCCATATATGTCTTTACCATACTTAGAGGTATCTTGTGATATTATAACGAACTCTTCCATACCTTCTTTTGCAAAGTATTTTACTTCCTCTATAATATCTTCGATTGTCCTACTCCTAAAATTACCTCTTATACTAGGTATTGCACAAAATGTACATCTATTTTCGCATCCATCTGATATTCTAATATAACAGGTTGGGAAGTTTGATATTACTGTCCTTTTTCTAAAGTCTAAATTTCCACATATTTTTGTTTCAAAGTAGTTTGATAGTATCTTATCAATATTTCCATATTCATCTACTCCAACTACTAAATCAACTTCAGGCATACTCTCTATTATTTCATTTTTATACCTTTTAGCTAAACAACCAAATACAAATAAATGCTTGCATTTTCCTTTCCCTTTATAGTCTGCCATTTCTAAAATAGTGTCTATTGCTTCTTTCTTTGCAGATTCTATAAACCCACAAGTATTAATCGCAATTATTTCTGCTTGCTCTGCCTCTACACATATTTCAAATCCTTGCTCTTTAAAGTACTCTATAAGCATCTCACTATCTACTTGGTTTTTAGCACATCCTAGTGAAACAAATGCTACTTTCATTTTATTTCTCCTTTTTTAGTAAAATACATACTTTCTTCTTCTAGTCCATCAAAATCATTTTGCCTAAGTGCTTCGTATGCAACTAAAGCTACAGTGTTTGAGAGATTTAAGCTCCTTAAGTTTTTACCCATTGGAACTCTTAGTGCTCTTTCAAAATTTTCTAATATGTATTTTTCAGGTAGGCCTCTTGTCTCTGGTCCGAATACTAAAAAATCTCCATCTTTAAATTCAGCTCTGCTGTATACTTTCTTACCTTTTGTTGTAAGCAAAAAGACTTGTGCATTTTTATCTTTTACATATTCTTTAAATTCCTCTAAACTTTCATAAGTATATACGTTTACTTTATCCCAATAATCAAGTCCTGCTCTTCTTACTGCTTTTTCTGAAATATCAAATCCAAGTGGTTTTACTAAATGTAAGTCTGCATTTATAACAGCGCATGTCCTTGCTATATTTCCTGTATTTTGTGGTATTTCAGGTTCTACTAACACTATATTTAATTTCACTTCTGATTACTCCTTTATGAATTTTAGAATAAATGTATTAGATAAAAACATCTGACTAAAATCTTAAAAGGTATTTTATCACATACTTTAATTTTTTTCAAGCACATTTGCTAATATGAGCTATAAAAAGTTAAAATTTGGAAAATTCGGGATAAAAAAAACTAAGACAAAATTATTTTTAAATTGGTTTTGGTATTTTTTTAATTATATACCTTTAACATTTAGTAATTCACACACATACAAAAAAAAAAAAAAAATCGAACCTGTACTGCTAAAATTATTAATTTTTACAATATAGGCTCACTTTTTATTGTTTTCTTCTATTTTCTATATTTATTTCGTTTTATTATTCAACCATTTATTTACATCTTAATTACTATTTAACTGAGACATCTCCAAGTTCAAGCTTTTCTGTATATTTCAAGCTTTTCTGTATATTTATACACAGAGTTCCATTCATCTTTTTCGAGTATATATGCGGAACAATTACGTATATCTTCTTTAAAATCATAAACAAACTCTATAGGCTGACTAGTAAAATACATAATTGCTACTTTTATAAACTCACCATGAGTAACTAAAATTTGAGTGTTAGGATTATCCCTGCATCTTGAGAGGTCGAATAAAGATACTCTGTTATATACATCTGACAAGCTCTCTCCACCTTCAATTCTAGCATAAAATTTAGCATGTCTACTTTTATACCTCATTTTGTCTATGAAATATGAGTGAGGGCTAATCTCCTTCCATTTACTCATAAACTGGTAATCAAAATTACCATAATCGTGCTCAGATATTCTAGGGTCTTCATATACTTTCCTTAAATCTAGCACCTCATTTATTATACTAGCTGTTTGCCTAGCACGTATAAATGGACTAACCCAAAGTTCGGTCTGCTGTTTATCAAATGTGCCAAATTTTTCTACAAGAAGATTCGCAATAGCTAGTGCTTGAAACCTACCAAGTTTAGTAAGATTAAGCTCACAGTCATTTACATACGTATCTTCATCTATCCCTCCAACCATTCTTTTGTTACCTTCACTTTGGCCATGCCGAACAAGAATAATACGTTTCATGATAATTTCCTCCTTTAATCAAATTGGAATTATAATATTTTTTTGAAATTATAACACTTATTCAGATGCTATGTCAAGAAATATCACATTTTCTTTTTACTCCTACAGTTATATTTTCATTTTTAGGTATACTTCTTACATACTTAGATATACAATCATTTGTATCAGTAATAATATTATAGCTATTTCCATAACTATCTCTTAAAATATAATCATAATTTTTGCAATTACATTTATCAAATGAAGATATTACGCAGTATCTCATAGTCATAACTGTTACATAGTCTGTTACTACTTCTACATCTATGTGTTTTGAAATTTCGCATATTTCCTCTTGAGATAGTTCAGGACTTAAAGTAACTAAATCAATCCCCATATTTTTAAAAAATAGTGCAGAGCATACATTATTTACATTTAATGAATAGTCTAAAAACACTTTAAAGCCGTATTTTTTCTTTAATTCTAGCACTCTAGAGATATAATTTAGACTTCCAAGAAGCACACCTTTTACTTTTGTATTTTTTACTATTTCTTCTAAACTACTGTCTATCTTTTTTTCTAAATTCTTAAGTATAACATTTGGCAGATATACAAATATATCAGGTCCTAATTTTTCTAGTATATTTTCATTAATTTTTAATATATCCGAAATATTAATATATATAACTTGTGCATTATAGCTGTTATACTTTGCTATATTTTCTTCTTTAAACCTGTATACAAATAAGGTAGAATCAATATTTAATTTGTGATTTTTTTCCTTTACTTCATTTAATTTAATGCCCTCAAAATCTATTTTTGTTTCTTTCCTTACTTTACACCTATCAATTAATACTTCAGTTATTTTTCTCCTTATTTCATTTAAGCTAGATACTGGTAAAAATATATCATCATCCATCATTAAAGCACTAATTTCATAAACAAAAGGGATATCTACATTTTTATCTAGAGCTTTAGCTATATCTTCCTTACTAGTAGCATTTTTGATAGCCTTTTCTACTTTCAAATCTATATATATCTTTTGTGCGATATCTCTTAAGAATGCAGTAACTTCGATTTTACTATCTAATTTAATCTTTAAATCAACTTTAACTTTAGCCTTTCTATAGTACTCTTTAGCATACTTCTGCTCATTTAAAATTAAAGACTTAGATGAAGTTTTGTATATTTTCTTCTCCTTTTTAGGTAAAGTTTTAAAATCGCCCAACCATACAATGTTTCCTCTTTTTACCTCTCTGTTTAAAATATTCTTCTTTTCATCTTTTATACAAGTAACTATAGTAGATATTTCCTTTTCCTCGCCAAATACTTCTACTCCATCATGCATATCAATATCTTCTTCTAGCTTTACTTTTACCATGTTATTTTTACTTTCAATAATACTTCCCAAAAGTAGTCCTGTATTTTTAGCAACTTTATACGATATACTCTCTTTCTTCTGAGCAGAGTCAAAATAGCCACTACTTTTTGAAGTTCTATTAAACATTTGAAGAAGCTGTTTTTCATCTTCTAAAGGCATCTTTCCTTCATCTATGCATTTTCTATACTTTCTAGTGACTAAAGATATATACTCTTTTGTCTTACCTCTTCCTTCAATTTTTAATGAAGTGATTCCTATTTCTTTAAGTCTATTTACATATTCTAGTCCATATATATCCTTTTTGCTTAAAAGATGTCCACTTATAATCTTTTTTTCGCCTTTATATAACTTCATAGGCAACCTACAAGAGCCTGCACACTTACCTCTGTTTCCACTTCTTGAGCCTATCATAGAGCTCATTAAGCACTGACCAGAATAGCTTACACATAATGCTCCATGAATAAACACTTCAAGCTCAATATTTGAATTTTCTGCTATATACTTTATTTCTTCAAAAGTCATTTCACGTGCAAGTACTATTCTTGTAAATCCTAAACTTTCTAGGAACTTTACTTGCTTTAAACTGTGCACAGTCATTTGAGTACTTGCATGAAGTGGTAAATCTGGAAGGTATTTTTTTACAATACTTGCAAAGCCTATATCTTGAACTATAACTGCATCTAGTCCACTGTTATATAACCTACATAAAAGCTGCAAAGCATCAATTAGTTCATCATCATATAGTAAGGTGTTTAAAGTTAGATACACCTTAACTCCATATATATGTGCGTAATCTATTATATCTATATACTGATTTATATCAAAATTTTCTGCCATAGCTCTTGCACTATATTTATTAAGCCCCATATATACTGCGTTTGCCCCTGCATTTATTGCTGCTATAGCAGATTCTTTATTCCCTGCCGGCGATAGTAACTCTATCATTTTCTCCTCCTTATTTTGTTATATCAAATATTATACCATAAAAAATTTCTTTTTCAACAATTTTATGTATAGTTAAGTCTTTATAATTATTGACATAATAGTAAATATATGGTATAATATTAATTGATTAGTATTAAAGAAATTACAAGGCGTTTGCCTATAATGAGAAAGGATAATAATTATGAATCTTAACAAAACCAAATTGATAATTGAGCTTTGTTCAATTGTCATAATTGCAACAATTACGCTCATTTTAACTGCTGAAAAACCAGTAGATACCACTTCCTTTGAACGTGAAGTTTTAGACGAAATCAGCGAAGAAGAAAAAGTAATTTTTGAACCTGTTTCTGTAGGGATATTAGATGACAGTGAAGAGGCGACTTTGTCTATTATAAACGTAGCTGACTATACTGAAGGTTATGGGATTTCTAACTTAAACATCTTTGCAAAAGATGATGAGCCTTTTACTTATGTAGATGGCCCTGATTATGAAAATCCAAATGACAGGATTTTTAAGGAGGCAGATATCTTAATGAGCAAGTACGCTTTATATCTTGATATTCCTGGCAAACCTTTCATGGTACGCGAAAAAAGAACAGTTTCACAAAAAGACTACAAGATCATAGTCAATATTCTTCTAGGAGAAATTGCGAATTGTACGTTCGAGCAGGTCAACGCTGAAGTTAGCATGTGTCTTAACATGATGGATGCTAAAGGTGAAGATATGTATACTTTAGTTATGACTCCAAATGTCTTTTCTGAAAGATATGCATATAGCACTGGCGAGGAGTTACCTGAAAAGGCAGAAATTGCTCTGCAAGCTGCACTTGATGGCCTTGACTTTTCTTTAGGTGCAACTGCTGGCTGCACATATGACCTATGCTCACCAGCTGGAAAAAAGTGGTTTGACAAGCAGTACAGAACTACTAAACTTAACGTATCGAGTTTTTATTGTGGTTATGGTGAAATACTGCAACTTGACAAATACTGCTACTCAGCTGAGCTTGGAAGAGCTATAAAGTGCAATTAACTAAATACCTGTGACAGTTATTTTTGTCACAGGTTTCTTTTTCTTAAATATTCTAATAACTTTTATTCAAATTTAACGTACCAAATTTATGTGGTAAAATAGCAAAGTAAATTCTACCCTTAATTCTCAAAGTAAATGCTACTGTTTAAGGAGTTCTAAAATTCAGAACTCCTTTTTCCTTTTTTTACTCTTTCACATATGACTAATTTATAACTCTTATTTTATATAGGTG
>JAFVCY010000024.1 GCA_017478805.1 Clostridia bacterium | reverse complement strand
CACCTATATAAAATAAGAGTTATAAATTAGTCATATGTGAAAGAGTAAAAAAAGGAAAAAGGAGTTCTGAATTTTAGAACTCCTTAAACAGTAGCATTTACTTTGAGAATTAAGGGTAGAATTTACTTTGCTATTTTACCATTTTTTTTCACGCTAGGAATTTTTTTGTTCAACTAAAAAGCTTTTATGTTAAACTTTTCCTATACATATATTATATTTAATATACAAGGAAAAGATGCATGCAAAGCACGCATCTTTTAAAAAAACTTGACTTTACTTTATTTTCAAGCCGCAACTACTATAGCCTTTCTTAAAGCCTTAGGGAACCTAGTAGGCACATCTGCATTTGAGCAAGCGCTATAATGGTGATTGAGTATATATTTCTTAAGATGCCTTGCAACCTTTCTAGGCTGCACCTTCTCACCATATATAGAACGAATAACTTCAGTTCCATCTTCGTAGAAGTACTTCCCCTCTTCAGACACAATGCCAAACATAACCTTTCCCGACCGCTCAACAGTCATAGTAATAATTATAGCTTCCTTCATAAAAAAAGTCTCCTCCTTGCATAAGATTTGGTTTTAGCTTAAGCTATAAAAACTAATACTTGTGCATTGGTATTAATACCTCCATTTCGTTTATAAATTATTATTTAAACGTCTTTTATTTTTCACATCCTCGAAATTCATTATAGCATATAGCAAAATTTATTTCAACAATTTTCAGCAATTTCTATTACATTTTCTATTAAAGAAAGAACGGTAGTAAGTCCGGACCCCTCCTGGAACAGGTGTTACATACTTTGCCAACTTATCTACTTCAAAAGTATCCACATCGCCTTTTATACCATCATCAGTTCTAGTTATACCTACATCAATAACAGTAGCATCTTTTTTTACCATGTCTTTAGTTATAAGTCCTGGGTGACCTACCGCAACAATTAGAATATCTGCATTTTTTGTATGCTCTTTCAAATTCTCTGTTTTAGAATGACATACTGTAACAGTCGCACCTTTAGATAGCATAAGTAAGCTAGCTGGTTTTCCAACTAATATACTTCTTCCTACCACTGTAACATTTTTCCCTGAAATATCTACATCTAAACTTTGTAAGATTGTAAGTATTCCTTTAGGCGTACAAGGAATTATACCTTTTTCACCTGTTACAAGCTTTCCAAAATTAAGTTTTGTGAGTCCATCAACATCTTTCTTAGGCTCTAAAGCATCAAGCACATAATTTTCATTTAGATGTTTAAATAGTGGAAGCTGAACTAAAATTCCGTGTACTGACAAATCATTATTTAATTTTTGTATAGTAGAAATAATATCTTTTTGAGATACATTTTCATCAAATATATACTCTTCCTCAGCTACTCCAATTTCTTTACATAAATTTCTTTTCTTTCCAATATACACCTCTGATGCCTTATCATCACTTGCCTTTATAATAGCAAGCTTAGGCACTATGCCATTTTTTTCAAGTTTCTTAACTCTATCTTTTAAATCATTTTTCTTTCTCTCAACTATTTCTTTTACATTAACTATCATATAATCACTCCGCTAAGTATTATATAATAATTTTGCCATTTAGTAAAGCTTTTATTCATATTTAGCTATAATTTCATCTACTTCCTCTTTAACAAAGTCAGATGCTGAATCAGGAGAATATTTAGAAGGAATGCCAAGCTCCCAAATAACGCGCAAGCCTAGTTTTTCAGCATGCATATAATCTACGCCTCCTGGCTTTGAAGCAACATCTACTATTAAAGCTGACTTATTCACCAAATCAAGCAAACTACTATTTAAAATAATTGCAGGAGCAGTATTTATAATCACATTTTGCTTTGTTATTATATCCTTTAAATCAGTTATATAACTTGCATTATACCCCTCATTTACAATTTCATTTATTACTTCTTCTCTTCTAGCTATAACTGTCACATTTGCTCCAAAGCATTTTAAAAGTCTTGCAAGCTCTTTCCCAATTCTACCAAAGCCGATTATTAATACATTATCACCTTTTAAAGTTCTATCTGTATTTTCCATTATAACTTTTATAGTACCTTCTGCAGTAGCTAAAGAATTATTAATTAAAAATCTTTCACTTTCCATTATATCAATATAATTTATATTGTTTCTTTCTAATCTCTCTTTACACTCATTATTTAATCCTCCTGTAATCAAAAAAGAGCCACCCTTCTTCTTTAATGAAAAGATAATCTCATCAATCTTAATCATCTCACTATTTATATACACATTATCCCTAGTAAAAGGTATAGGGCAAATAATAAAATCTGCATCTGAATAATGATATAGCTGTACTTGCTCATTTAAATATTTCTTTCTTAAAAACTCACTTCTTTTATCACTGCCCAAAATACATAATTTTGACATAAAAATCACCTCACGAATACTTTTACATTATATTCGTAAGGCTTAAATTTATACTTCCATATTCTTGAAAATTGTAAATATAATCTCGTCTACTTTAGTTCTTTTCTTAGCACTTTCATCATCTTCAATTTTCTCTTTTATCTTATATATTATGTCTTTTATATCAAACACTTCAAACTCATCAATTTTTAGTTTTTCAGCTGCATATTCTACTAAAGCTAGCATAGCCTGAGTATATGTAGATAAATTATCTCTTCCAATTTTCTTTAGAAGCATTGGAATAACTACTTCTAAATATATTTTTTTAGTATCTTTTACATTTTTCAGTTTAAGAAGTGAGTATATATAATTTAATGCGTTATAATCAATATTTGAAATTGCATCAAAAGCAAGCTCCTCTTCATAAGGCTTTATATAATATTTATACCCAATTAATCCATCTAATCTCTTTATTGCATCAAAGTATCCAAGCTTAAGAAGATAGTTACACGTTTTGTTATCAAAAGCAAGAATACTTGGAAGTTCATGATTTGGCTCAATTAAAGTTATATTCAAATCATTTCTCTTAAATAGTTTCTTTTCATCCTTTGTTGCAAGAAGTGAGCCAACACGCACCACAATTATATCTTTTACTCCTTTATTTACAATCATATCAACAGGGCAGTTATTGTACATACCACCATCAGTATAATATTTTCCGTTTAGAAGTTCTTGCTTAAATATTGGAAGTCTACTACTTGCAAGAACGTAATCAAGAAGCATACCTTCTTCCATTTCCTCTTTATATATCTCTCTTCCCTTTTTATCTGAAAGACTAATAGTAACTATTCCAAAATCGCATTTTGACTTTCTTATCTTCTTCTCATCTACTTTATCGAGTAAAAAGTTCCTAATTTTAGATGTATCTATTCCTTTATCCTTAACCGTATTTTTAGCAAATCCTGACAAATACTTTACTCCGCTTACTTGTTTATTAAATGCCATTTCTATTTTTTTCTCATCAATATCAAAAATATCGCTATAGCTTAAAGCCTTCCACAGATCATATAATCTTTCTATTTCTCCAGATGCCACCATAGCAGCATTTATAGAGCCAATAGATGTTCCACAAGCTATAGAAAACTTATATCCTCTTTCATTTAATAGCTTTAGAGCTCCTGCCTCATATGCGCCTCTTGCACCTCCACCTTCTAAAGCTAGTCCATATTTCTTTACCATTTTAATCTACTCACTTTCTATACCATAATTTTTATAAAACTCATCTCTAAATTCTAGTAACCTATCTTCTTTTATAGCTTCTCTCATGTCCTCCATAAGTCTTTCCAAAAATCTTAAATTGTGAATCGATAGAAGTCTTGCACCAAGCACTTCATTACACTTTATTAAGTGCCTTATATACGCCCTTGTATAATTTCTACATGTATAGCAGTCACAAGTTTCTTCTATTGGTCTAAAATCTTCAGCAAACTCTGCATTTCTAATTACTAATTTTCCATATTTAGAAAACGCTGTTCCATTTCTAGCAATTCTAGTTGGAAGCACGCAGTCACACATATCTACTCCTGCAATTACTGCCTCAATTAAATAATCCGGCGTACCCACTCCCATGAGATATCTTGGTTTTTCCTCTGGAAGAAGAGGTGCAGTATATCTTAAAATATCCAAAAATTCCTCTTTTGGCTCTCCTACACTTATTCCACCTATTGCATAACCTGGGAAGTCAAGTTTAACTAAATCTTCTACGCTTTTCTTTCTTAAGTCTTTAAAGAAGCCTCCCTGAACAATCCCAAATAGTGCCTGTTTTTCTGTATTTTTATGAAACTCTTTACATCTTGTTTCCCATCTAGTTGTTCTTTCCATCGAGTTTTTTACATATTCATAAGATGAACCGTATGGTGCACACTCATCAAACGCCATCATAATATCACTGCCAATGATGTTCTGCACTTCAACCGACTTTTCAGGTGACAAAAACTTCTTTTCACCACTTAAGTGTGACCTAAACTCTACACCTTCTTCTGTAATCTTTCTTAAAGCTCCAAGACTGAATACTTGAAATCCTCCACTATCTGTAAGTATATTTCTATCCCAATGCATAAACGCATGAAGTCCACCTGCTTTTTTCATTATTTCCATTCCTGGCCTTAAAAACAGATGATAAGTATTTCCTAGTATGAGGCTTGTTTTTACTTCTTCTTTTAACTCTTCAGGAGTTAATGTTTTAACCGTACCTAAAGTTCCAACAGGCATAAATACTGGTGTTTCCACATCACCATGAGGAAGATGCATAATACCTAGTCTTGCACCAGTTTTTGAATCTTTTTTTAATATATCAAATTTTAATGCTGGCATATTTTCTCCTTTTCTTTTATCTATTTACCATAATTTCAAGTTACATAATATATTTTATCATAATATTTTTAATAGTGCAATCAAATTACACTTTTTTTAGTAAAAGAAGGCAAAAAACTAGAGTAAAATAATATTTACCCTAGCTAAAATTAACGCTATATTTCACTTAAAAGATTAATTGCAAAATCTATTCCAAGCATCTTATCATATACACTTTCATAATTCATATGTTCAAGTACTGTAGCAAAAGCTTCCTCAAATTTACCATCACACATAGCATGATTAAAAGAAGTATCAGAAATATATTCTTTAATTGTTTCATCTAAATTATATTTTTTTCTAACTTTAAAAACATCACCCAAAGCATCCATTAATATATTAGTCTTTAAAATAAATATAAAAATGTCTACAACATCTGAATACTTAACAGATACAGGCGAATTAATTAAAATATCCTCATACCTTCTTTCAATTTCAGCGTGCCTACTATTTATAAGTTTCATAACTAGATCGTGATTTTCCTTAGAAAAACATTCATCATCACTTAGTTCAAACTCAATATAATAATTTGGCCTTTTCATAATATAATTCCTCCTTATACATAGTTATGTAAATAAAATTAGTAGTATTTCAAACCAAATGTGCATATTTTATCATACATTATGTTAAAAATCAACATTTTTTTTAATTATAATTGATTTTGAAAAGAAAATAATGTAAAATTTTAGTGGTGATAGTTTATGAAAAAGGAATTAAAAATTGACAAAGAAAAGTTAAAAGAAGAACAAAGAAAAATGAAGGAAAAGTCTAAAGGGTTAATGAGTGATTACAAAAAATTTGCTTTAAAAGGAAATGCTATAGACCTAGCTATTGGTATGGTAATTGGTGCTGCATTTACTACAATTGTAAATACAATAGTTAGCTCAATTATTACTCCTGTTATATCTCTTCTTACAGACAGGATTGATATTTCTAGCCTATTTGTTTCATTAGATGGAAAAGAATATACATCAATTGATGCTGCAAAAGAAGCAGGAGCTGCAATTATTACTTATGGCGAGCTTATAAACAGCGTAATAAACTTCTTAATTATTTCTGTAATACTATTCATTATTACAAAGTATATTAGTAAAGCTAAAGCTAAACTTGAAGCATTAGATAGAGAAGCTGAAGAAATAAAAAAAGCTACTACAAAAGTTTGCCCTTACTGTAAATCTGAAATTCATATTGAAGCTACTAGATGTGCTCACTGCACAAGTATTCTTGAAGATGCAAAGGAAGAAGCTGAAGTTTAAGTTAAAAGAAATGACACCGGATATTTTCCAGTGTCATTATTTTTTTATCACTATTATTTTTTGCTAACCTTTTTGCTATCTTTTGCATGTTTCGTACTTTGAACATTATTTATATTTTCCATATTACTCAGCTTGTATACACTTATTATTGCATATGTAAAACATATTATAGTTGCCAATAAATTTGAGCTATACTCCTCTCCACTATATGCTTTAAACTGCATTAGTGTAATCTCTGTTAAAATAACAAGCGTACAAAAAACTACTTCACCCATTAAATATTTTCTTGTTTCATCACTCATTATTTTACCAAAAATACAAATCACTCCAAAAAACATAAAAATTGATGCTATACTATTAAGTACAGAAGTAATATCATCCATAGTACCTTTTTTTCCTTTCAGCTTTTATTATATTTTGCTTATTTCTAATACTTATTCTATCCAAAACTCATATAATTAATTTTTATACGTTCAAAGACTATAACTAGATTTTGTATGCTATACATTTTTAACATATTCATACCTCCAAGTAATAATAAATTTAGCCTTGCTTTAGCGTAGCTATCACGATTTCTTTCCTCACTAATTATACTAGATTTATGTAAAGATGTCAATACGAAATATGTTACACATACAAAAATAACATGATTACAAAACATTTTAGAGCAAAATTATATACAAAAACTATTTGAAAACTGAAATTTTTAATTTCAGTTTGCTTAAATTTTTTACTCCACCTTTTTCTTCGGTTATTTCATCCCTTAAAATAGTTTTTATGTCCTTGAGTAACTGTTTTTCAACTTTTTCTAGATATTTTTTGCACTCTTCATCGCATGCTTCGTCAGCTAAGCTTTCACCAACATCATTACCTTCATTTTCATCACTTGAAGCCTGGATTAGCTCATCTTCAAATTCTGCAAATATCTCATCTCTTATTTTCTCTTCTATCTTGTTATACAGTATAGTCTCCTTAAATTTTTCAAATAAATCATCAATTAATTTCTTTTCACTCATAATTTTTCCTCCATTTCAAATTTTTAACTTTTTTATATATTTTTAATTACTGGTATTTAACACATGCAGTATTCATTGGTATATTTAGCATATCTTTCTAGAACATATTATATAAATTTCTTCTTTTGGAAATATATACTTAAAGTTTTATACCAATTACATTATATATTACTATTCTAAACACTTACATTTTTCTTCTTCACCTCCTGTAATATTTAAACCATTATTAATATTTAATACTAAAAGATTACTATAAATGCCTATTATTTATATAACAAAAAAGTTTAAAAAAACTATATAGATAAAAAACATTTGAAACAACATTTTTAGAATTAAATAATATGAATAAACTGCAAGAAAAAAATCTTGCTGCACATATTAAAGCATAATTTTTTCTATATGTAAATATTAAATTGTTAATTTATAGTATTTCGACAAAACTAGACAAACACATGACAAAATTCGACAAATAAAAGAAAAAAAGATAGCGAGCCTTGAAATCAAAGCACGCTACTTATTATTACATCACTTAATCTGTTTATCTTACAATTAATATTTTCAATTTATCCTTGGCATTATAAAACGAAATAAATGCAATAAAGAAATTAATACCAATGATACTAAAATCTCCTACTCTAAACTTAAAGAAAATAATTATTACTTCAAGTAAAAGTACAAGGTTATCAAAGATAAAACCTAATTTTAATAACTTTTTACTACTACCGATTTCCATCCGTAATAACTTAAATACGCTAAGAATAGAAAATACAAGTGATGCACTTACTGTCATAAGTGCTAAATTTGAGAAAATACTTATTATATTTTCCATACAAATCTCTCCTTTTTTCCTTAATTTTTTTGGTAATACTTTAGTATATCCACTATATTCAATTTACTTTGAGTATTATACTACTTTTATGTATACTTGTCAAGAAATTAGAATTATTTATATAAATATTTATGTAAAATAATATAGTAGAATTTCTCGTTTTCCATTTTCAATAATATAAATCCATATATAAACTTTGGCATAAATATTGACACTTAAACTTTTGTTTGATATAATAATAGCTGTATATAAAAGGTGATTTAAATGTTTAAATTAGTATCAAATTATAAACCAACTGGCGACCAACCTGAAGCAATAGAAACTTTAGTAGAAGGTATAAAAAATGGTGATAAAAATCAAACATTACTTGGTGTAACAGGCTCTGGAAAGACATTTACGATAGCAAACGTTATTGAAAAGGTAAATAAACCTACAATTATAATGACACATAACAAAACTTTAGCCGGACAGTTATATAGTGAGTTTAAGGAATTTTTTCCTGATAATGCTGTTGAATACTTCATATCATACTACGATTATTACCAACCTGAAGCATATATCGCATCTACTGATACGTATATAGAGAAAGATAGTAGCATAAATGACGAAATTGATAAACTTAGACATAGCGCAACAGCTGCACTTTTTGAAAGAAAAGATGTCATAATTATTGCTAGTGTTTCTTCTATATACTCTTTGGGTTCTCCAGAGGATTACTCGTCTATGGTACTTTCTGTAAGACCTGGTATGAAAAAGTCTATGAAAAGTGTTTTAGAAAGACTTGTTGAAATGCAGTATGAAAGAAATGATATCGAGTTTACTCGTGGTAAATTCAGAGTAAAAGGTGATACAATAGATATTTTCCCAGCAGCTAGCTCTGAGGAAATTATAAGACTTGAATTTTTTGGAGATGAAATAGATTCTGTAAAGATTTTAGATAGCATTACAATGAAAGTAAAAGCTATATCTAAACATGAATTTATATACCCAAAATCTCACTACGTTATGCCAAAAGAGAAAATAGAAGGTGCTATTTCTAAAATTGAGAAAGATTTAGAAGAAAGAATTAAATATTTCAAAGATGAAGGAAAGTTAGTTGAAGCATACAGAATTGAACAACGTACAAATTTTGATATTGAGATGTTAAGAGAAACAGGATTTTGCCAAGGTATAGAAAATTATTCTGTATATATGAGCGGAAGGGAAAAAGGTTCTACTCCATATACTCTTTTTGATTATCTCGGAGATGACTTTTTAGTAGTAATTGATGAGTCACATGTGACTATTCCTCAAATACATGCTATGTACAATGGCGATAGAGCAAGAAAAGAGTCACTCGTTGAAAATGGATTTAGACTTCCTTCTGCCTTTGATAATAGACCACTTAGATTCGAAGAATGGGAAGCTAAAAAAGGTCAGACTATATATGTAAGTGCTACACCTGGAGATTACGAGAAAAAGGAGTCAAGCACAATTGCAGAACAGATTATAAGGCCAACAGGCCTACTTGACCCTAAAATAATTGTAAAACCTAGGGATAACCAAATAGATGACTTACTTGAGAATATAGCTGAGACTATAAACAAAAACGAAAGAGTACTTGTTACTACCCTTACTAAAAAACAAGCTGAAGAGCTTACTAATTTTCTTACTCAAAAGGATATAAAGGTAAATTATATACATTCTGATGTAAAGGCGCTAGATAGACTTGAAATTATTAAGCAGCTACGTGAAGGGAAATTTGATGTTTTAGTTGGTATAAACCTTTTAAGAGAAGGATTAGACATTCCTGAAGTTTCTCTTGTCGCTATAATGGACAGTGATAAAGAAGGATTTCTTCGTAGTGAACGTTCACTTATTCAAACAATAGGTAGAGCTGCAAGAAATGCATCTGGAAGAGTTATTATGTATGCAGATGAACTTACTGATTCTATGGAAAAGGCAATTAAAGAAACTAATCGTAGACGTGAAATTCAAGAAAGATATAACAAAGAGCATAATATTACTCCTAAAACTATTGTTAAAGATATAAGAGCTAGCATAAAGGCTACATTTGAT
>JAFVCY010000023.1 GCA_017478805.1 Clostridia bacterium | reverse complement strand
TCAATTTTCGTTATGTCTGATTTATTCTTTCCTTGTCTATCTGCTAAGAATATATTTGGCATTTCTAGTCCCTCTATATAATCTGTCCAGCTATCTAAATACATTCCTTTTTCACCGCTCAATTTTTCCACCTGCGCCTGTATATACACCTTGAGTATGAATATAGTTTTCTGGGTCATGCAAACTTTCAATAAGTGTATTTGCCTGATTTTCACTAAAGAATGCATCTTCCTCATCTGCCAAATCAGCATCGTATTTTACTGCCGGTAAATCATATTTTACAGGTAAACCTTTTCCAGTAGAGAATGTTTTGTAAACATATTTCATACTTAGCATATAATTTCCTAGTGATACAGCCTTTTTTATAGAATCTGATCTTTTAGTAAGGACTGATTTTGTTTTTGTTTCTATTTCTTTTCCAGTTTCTTCATCAGTAAAGTAAGTATAATAATTATCTCTTAACATATCAAATGATTCATCAGTCTGATTTCTCTTTCTATCTTCATCATCTGCATCCTCACTTATTCCGTATTTCTTTCTTGTATCATCATTTGACTGTCCAAGCTCATCAAAATCTACTACCATATCTGATTTTCTTATTGCTATATATGAATCTGCTACCTTCCCCTGAACTGTTACTTCTACTAATTTAGGTTTTACATTTACACCATCTACGTAGAAACTAAACTCTCTTTCTGGTGTAACTAAAGTATTATCCTTATTTGTAAATAGCTCATTATAATTATTATTTGGCAATAATTTGTAATTATTAACTGAACTTATATGAGTTTCATTTACATCATTACCAAAATCAAATGTAACATTACCATATTGATACTGTCTATCTGATTTTTTATCATGTAAAGTAAGTTCTGCAACTTTATACATGTGGAAGTTAATTATAGAGTAATATTTCTGTGTTATTGTACCTGAATAGTTCCTTTTTGAAACTTTTTGCTCTTGCTTAATAATATTGTCATAAGAACCAGGTCTTTCTTGATAATCTGTAGTTGTAACAACCGTATCTCCCCATGCAATACCTGTTGTGTAATCTACCTTTGAGTTATATGGAACAAAGACATCTGCTCCACCTTCTTCTCCTTCTTTTGCATCCTTATCAGTATTTCCTAAGTATCCATATATTCCATTTGGTCCAAAGAATCTAAGCTGTACTGCTGTTTTATTTGCACTCGATATCCAGAATGCATAATCACTATTATTCGTTTTAGATACCAATTTTTCAGTTACATTCTTTCCAGGATTCTTTGCATCTACGTCAGCTACACCATTTATATACATATCATCTAAACTTGTAAATGAACATGTAATGTAGCATGTTTCTTTATGTTCATGTCCTGAAAATACTTTCATTTCTTTATATGTTGCATCTTTGCTTACTTCTTCTTCTGCTTGATAATATGGATATCCATGTGTGCAGTAAAATTCTGGATCATGGAATAAATATTTTACATCTTGAAATTGCACAGATAATACTTGAACAGTTAAATCTAATTTACAACTTACACATATTCTATCACCATCAGGATTTGATGGCTCTCCAGCTTTAGCTTTTGTTAATTTAACTCTACCAGGAACTTTAGATATTCTATCATTTCCTACATCAACTTTATAACTACCATTTGATCCAAGTAACGTTTGTCCTGAATATAGCTGATCCCACATATCTTCTTTACACAAACCTTTATTTGAACTTCCCTCATAATCATCAGTAAAACTGTCTTCTTTATTATGATATAGTTTTAGAGAATAACTGTAATCTGTATATTCTTTAATTTCATCACTTAATACAGTTGCATGTGTCCATTCAGCTTTTGTATATTCACAATCAGCATAATCGTCATTTCTTCCTGCCTCTCTTTCGATCTCATATTTGCATCCGCATGTTTGCATAATCTGACCAACTTTATATTCTGGTGGATCAGAAAATGGAAGTAATTCTGGAGGATCCCCTCTTGTCCATGTAGGCTTTTTACTTTCATCGTATAAATCTACCTGTTCAGCGTCCTTTTCATAAGCCTCCAATTGATTTTTATATTTTTGGTATTCTGTATTCCAGTCGTCAATAGCTTTCTGTATTTCTTTATTCTTTTTTTCTATAATTGCACTTTCAGCTTTATATTTTTCTAATTCAGAAAGATACTTTGACCAATAAGTTGAAGCAAATTTATTAATTTGTTCTCTTATTTTTAATACATTTCTAGCTGCATATGAATCCGGTTCTAGCGGTTCATTTGACTTTTCTTTTCTTTCCAATGCTTGTTGTATAGTTCCATATTTTGCACCATTATCTTTCAAGAAATAGTACTCATCAACAATTCCAGAATTATTGCTATTCTTTATATCTTCATATTCCTTACCCGAGTAATATGTATAATTCCCATTAGATACATTAGAAGAATATCTAGATATAAAAGGTTTATAATAATTCCACCACTCTACCGCTTGATCACATGAGTATGTTTTTTTGAAATGATAGTCTTTATCAGAATACTCTTCTCCTGTAGGCTCTAACGAGTTAAAATCTTTCTTTGAACGAGTTTTTGCTCTTTCAGGAGCTGCTAGTAACATTTCAAGTCCAGCACAACAACTTTGTGAATTTCCTAGAGCTTGATGTAAGTGATCAGCAAATGCAGTTTTTACAAATGTCATATTTGCATTAATTTGACTTTGTTTTTCTGTATATACATGGAAGTTAGCATATCTACAACCATAGTCTTCTAATTTAACTCCGTTTACTTCTGTGAAATCACTTGCATAATACCAATGTTTTAAGAAATATCCATTATCGTTTGTATAGTATCCATTTTTTGCTGCAAGTGATGCTGTTTTTGATATACTTCCTATTTTATTATTACTTCTATTATTAGTATACTTTTCTGAATCAAAGAAGAACTTTTCAAGATTATCTTCTACCCAAGCTATATTTTCTGTGTCTATAGTAGCTTCTCCTCTATCAAATGGTGCTCTTATATATTGATATACTTTAGTTTCTGTATCATAATAAACAGGATTTTCTACTCCATTGTGTTCATTCCATCTAAGCTCATAAGTATATCCACGTTTTAGTGATACTTTTAACTCTAATTTTATATCATCATTATGCACTTTCCAAGATAAAGCTCTTATAATATATGAATATACATTTGTTGCATAAGGTGTTATAAATTCGTTTGCAGGTATATAATCAGATTCTACTGTGCCTGTTGAAGATTGCTCTTTATATGTTGAGTTAAAGAACTCATAACTTGATTTCAAGTCATCTATTGTATCATTTTTTTCAATTGTATTTTTATCTGGTCCTTTTACAAAATTTTCATCTGTATTTGTCATTGATACAAATTGTAATTTTCCTATTATATCAAACCTTCCAAGTTCTGAAAGAGTTACTGTCTTTGAATAGTCTGGAATTTCTAGATAATGAAGACTTAATACGTGCTGTGTTTGTTTTAATCTTTCTTCATATTTATCTTTACCATCAGGAACTACTACAAGTACACTTTTTGCATTCGGCTCATTATATTTTGGAATATAATTTCCATAATATGTTTTTATTCCTCTTACACTTACAAGATTTCCATTTTTATCAACTATATTATCTGCATCATCAATATATTCAGCATAAGAAATAGCATATCCATATCTTGTTATGTCATTATTATATTCATTTTTTGCAATATATTCTCCTAAACGTTCCGTATTATTACTTAACTTTCCATATGCCTTTTCAAAAGTTGTAGCATAACCAAATTTACATAATTTATTAACATCAGGTTGTATTTTTTCCTCTTTCTTTTCTAGTAAATATTTTTTTAATCCCTCCTTGATTACATCTTTCTCCTCCTTTGGTTTAGAATTTCCATACATTTCATCAATTAACGCTTCAAACATATAATGTGTTTCTCCAGAACTTCCGGTATTATCTGAAGGTATAAGTAAGTAATCTATTAAATAAAATTTAGTAATAACCTCTTCTGCGTTAATTGCTTCAAAATAATAAGGTGCCGATAGTCTATATATCGAATCTTCAAAGAGAAGATCAGTAGTAAATCCTTGATATATTTTATATTTCTCTATTTGCTCTTTATATTTATCCGGCCAATCGGTTAGATGTTTTGAATCAATTAATTTTATTTCATCATTTCCACCATTTTTATCATTTCCTAATTCTATTTTTTCTAGTAATGTTAATTTGTCTGCTCTACTCCTTTCTGGAATTTCATATGGTACAAGTCCGCCATTTGTATATACTACTTCATCATACATATCTACAACATCTGCAATTTCTTTTACACTTACTTTTTCGGCAATAACACTTACTTTTGGTGTATGTAATGTATACTTAACAAACGCATCCATATCTCTTCCAGGTATTTGTATGTACTGCAATCTTATAACTATTATTTCTCCAGAATCAAACTCTCCTGTTGATATTGTATATGGACTATCATCGTAATCTTCCCCTACCACATGCACTGAACCTAATGAGTGATACATTGTTGTGCTGTCTATTAAATCCTGTTCTGTACCATTTCCACTCGTATTAAATTCTTCTAATGAATCATATGCTCCTAGATCTTTTCCTGTTCTATACTCCATTTTCTTTGGTGAAAATATTGAGTTATATTTTCCTTCTGTTTCTTTAATCAATCCTCCAGTTTCAGACTCATCTCCAGGATATTTTTCATCTTCATATAGTACTTTATCTACTTGTTCACGCCTTAGTGGGTCTTTTATATAATTTTTATTTTCATCATCTTCTTTAACCGCTCTAATACGATCTGCTACATACTCAACTAATCTAAATGTTGCAGCATTTCCATTACCTGTAAGTGCTTCAAACTCAGTTTTTATATTTATCTCATAATCCGTATCCGTATCTAATCTAAACATCTCATAAGTTTGAGTTTCTAACTGGTCTTTGTACGTTTCCTTATACTTTTCTTTTCTCAAGTATTCGTAATTTACTTCTTCAGCAGAATCCCCAGTTGATTTTACTTTTACTAAATCTGGTGCAACTGGTTTTGATGCCATTAAAAGACTTTCTTTTTTTTGCGTTGTACTATATGCATATTCATAGCTTTCTTCGTTAGAATCCATTTTTCCCATAAGATAAAGTCTATCACCCTTTAGTAGTCCATTTTCCACATTTTTTCCTGCTCTTATTGTTTCCATTTGGTATAAAAAGAGATCTGCTGGTTCCGAAACAAACTTAGACTCTGTATTATTATATGTCACAAGCTCATATTGTATATATATTTTTGGACTTTTTTGTGGTATCTCTATATATATCCATCTTGATACATCTGATGTTTCATTAGCTGCTGCATTTTTTATATCAATATTTTTGATATTTGAGAAATCTGCTGGTCCACCTTCTATGTTTGCTTTGTACTTACTCTTTATCATACTTATATATGCATCATTAAAGTTTTTAGATTGTCCAAATGGATTTGATATTCTAGTGACCGGCTCACCAGTTTCTACATCTTTATCTTTGTAATCTAAATTTTCTATTAATTCCCATATTTTATCGTCTTTTACTATCTCCTTTCTGTCTTTTTCTGATAAACTTAACAAGTAATCTAGTAAATAAAATGTTGATTCTTTAATATCTCCACTTGGTAAAAATTTATTTACCTTAAAGCTATTTTTTCCATACATTTCATATACTTGATTTTTAGCAACATCAAACATACCATATACATCTCTTGCATTTTGCTCTTCAAAGCCATTTCCTGTTATATGGCTATATGTCTGTTTTCCACCTTCTTTGTCACCAGCAATATTTAATGATGTAATATCATCTGCAATAGAATCGCCATCAGTATATTCATATTCATAACCTGAAGTTTTTGTTTTAAATTTAGTTGTAAACAAATCTACTCTATCATTTACAAATTCTCCTAACACTTCTTCATTTTGTGATACATATGTCCAAAGCTCATACTGATTATATATTTTTTCATAACTTGGAACTTCTACATATACCCATCTTA
>JAFVCY010000022.1 GCA_017478805.1 Clostridia bacterium | reverse complement strand
TTTTTTACTACAAATGTTGCACCATCTACTGTTGCTTTTGCAGTTATTACCGCTGAACCTTCTTTTGATTTTGCATTTATTGTTAATTGAGTATTACTATTTTTTGTTACTGTTGCAACTGTACTATCACTTGTCTCTACAGCTATTTCTAAACCATTTGGATTGGTTATCGTAACACTTTGACTTCCTGTATATGTTAACCCTATACTTGAATGCGAAAATACTAAACCACTAAATACACTTATATCAAAATTTTCTATTTCACTTAACTTCTGACTCTTATTATACAAATCATCTAATGCTGCCTTTACTGATACTTTTGTACTATCTGATTTTGTATATTCTACCTCACTTGCATTCATTATATAGTCTGCATATACTTTTGCCCCTATACATACTGTTATTATAGCTATTATTAATAATATTTTTGTTATATTTTTCTTCATAAATTTCTTTTCACTCCTTTATATTTCTCGTTATTTTCTTTTGTATAGTACTATTTTACTTTTTAGTATTTACCTTTCATATTTTGATTTTTAGACGTTTTAGTTATTTTTTCTTTTATATATATCATTTTCTCCTCTCCTTCTAGTAGTTTTTTTAGCCTTAAATACTAGAGTTATAAAGTTTTATTTAACTACTAAAAGCATTTTACACTAAAAAAAAAAAAAACTTCAAGTTACATAACTTATTTTTTTATTATTTTTTCGAAATGTAATATAACTGTAATATTTTAAATACAAAAATCCAAGCTATTATTTTAGTAATTTGAGACCAAAGTAATAAAAAAGAAACTACCTCGTCCTTAACCTCAAAATAAAAAATCAAATGTTGAACAACAAAAAAAGAAGATAAAATAAATTTACCTTCTCATATACTTTAAATCATAAATATTTTTAATTATATATTTCTATTATTCCTATACTCAAATCTAGGCTCGCCAGTATGCTCAACTACTTCTTTAGTGATATAGCATTTCTTTATACTCTTATCAGATGGAACTACAAACATTGTATCCATCATAATATCTTCTAAAATTCCTCTTAGGCCTCTTGCACCAGTATTTCTTTCTATTGCTCTATCTACAATTACCTCAATTGCATCGTCTTCAAATTCAAGTTCTACGCCATCCATTTTAAGTAGTTTCTTATACTGCTTTAAAAGTGCGTTTTTAGGTTTAGATAAAATATCAATTAATGCATCCTTTGATAACTTATTTAAGTAAGTTATAACTGGCATACGTCCAACAAGTTCAGGGATTAATCCATATTTAATAATATCATGAGCTTGTACCTGACTATATAGTTTCTCTAAATCTCTTTCCTTTTTAGTCTCAAGTGCAGCGCCAAATCCCATTGACTTCTCATCTAATCTATCAGTTATAATCTTATCTAGTCCATCAAAAGCACCACCACATATAAACAAAATATTAGTTGTATCTATTTTTATAAACTCCTGATTAGGATGTTTTCTTCCACCTTGTGGAGGAACATTTGCAACTGTTCCTTCAATAATTTTTAGTAATGCCTGCTGAACCCCTTCTCCACTTACATCTCTTGTAATTGAAGTATTTTCAGATTTCCTTGCAATCTTATCTAATTCATCTATATATATTATTCCTTTTTCTGCTCTTGAAACATCAAAGTCTGCAGCTTGAATAAGTCTTAAAAGTATATTTTCTACATCTTCTCCAACATAGCCTGCTTCAGTAAGTGTTGTTGCATCTGCTATAGCAAATGGTACATGAAGCATTTTAGCCAAGGTTTGTGCAAGAAGCGTTTTTCCAGAACCTGTAGGTCCAAGAAGTAATACATTACTTTTCTGTATCTCTACATCATCTATTGACTTCTTATTTGACTGTATCCTTTTATAATGGTTATACACTGCAACTGAAAGTACTTTTTTAGCGTAATCTTGGCCAATTACATACTCATCTAGCACCTGCTTTATGTTCTCCGGAGTTGGAAGAGAAGCTGATTTCAAAGTCTCTAGATTAGACTTCATTCCTGGCACTTCATCAAACTCTTTTTTTAAAAACTCATCTCCAAGCTCTTCTTTCATTATGTCAGAGCAAACTTTAACGCATTCATCACAAATATATGTGTCTGAAGGTCCAGCTATCATCCTATTTACTTCTTGTTTTAACCTACCACAAAAAGAGCAAAAAATCATATCTTCATCATCGAATAAATTACTGTTTTTCTTTTTTCTTGCCATCTTCTATTATTTCTCCTTTGATATATTAGCTATGCTATCCATAACTTCATCAATTAATCCATACTCTTTTGCTTCAAGAGATGTCAAGAAATTATCTCTATCTGTGTCTTTTTCAATTGTTGCTAAATCTTTTCCAGTCTTTTCGCTTAAAATCCTATTTAATTTATCTTTAGTCTTAAGTATATGGTCTGCATGTATTTTCATATCACTTGCTTGACCTTGCATACCACCTAAAGGTTGATGAATCATTATAGTTGAGTTTGGAAGTGCATATCTTTTTCCTTTAGCTCCAGCTGCAAGTAAGAAAGCACCCATAGATGCTGCCATACCAATACAAATAGTACATACATCTGATTTTATATAATTCATTGTATCAAATATTGCAAATCCAGCAGATACACTACCGCCTGGACTGTTTATGTATAAAAAGATATCCTTTCCTGGGTCTTCAGCATCTAAAAATAAAAGCTGTGCAACAACTAAGGATGCTGTAACATCATTTACTTCATCTGATAAAAATATAATTCTTTCTTTAAGAAGTCTAGAATATATATCATAACTTCTTTCTCCTTTACTTGTTTGTTCAAGAACTGTTGGTACTAAACTACTATTAAACATAAAAACCTCCTTAAAATTATACAAAAAAGTATATTATCTAGAATTATAGGTAATATACTTTTAAGTTCCTTCAATTATTTATTATCTTCTACTTTTTCTTCTTTCTTAGTTTCTTTCTTTGTCTCTTTTTTACTTCCTTTTTTAGCTTCAACTTCTTTACTACTATCTACAATTATAGCAATTAACTTTTCTTGTTTTAACTGCTGAGTAATATATGAAATAATATTTGGGTTAGATTTGAAATCTTTATCATTTTCATTTCCATATTGTTTTACAAGCTCATCAATTTTTGCATCTATTTCTTCTTTAGATACTTCTACATTTTCTGTTTTTCCAACTGCCTCTAGTGCAAGTCTTAATTTTAAATCTTTCTCAGCTTGAGTGTGGAAATTTGCATGCATTACACTTCTGTCTATTCCCATATACTGACAGTACATATCTAAAGTTAAGCCTTGATATGATAATTCCTGTTCAGTTTGTGCTTCTAAATTGTGTGCCTGCTCATGTATCATAGGCTCAGGAATTTCTACTTCAGTATTTTCAACTAGTTTATCTAAAACTGCTATTTCTTTAGATGCCTTATTTTTACTCTCTGCCTGTTTTTCTAATTTTTCTTTTATGCTATTTGTATATTCTTCTAAATTCTCAAATTCAGATACATCTTTTACAAATTCATCATCTAAAGCTGGAATATCTTTTTTAGATATTGAGTTAAGTTTTACTTTAAATACAACTGCTGCTCCTGCTAAATCCTTTGCATGATAGTCCTCTGGGAATGTTACATTAATTTCTTTTTCTTCACCAATTTTCATACCTACCATTTGCTCTTCAAAACCTGGTATAAACTGTCCAGAACCAATAGTTAGGTCAAATCCTTCAGCTTTTCCACCTTCAAAAGGCACTCCATCTTTAAATCCTTCAAAGTCAATATTTGAAATATCTCCATTTTCTAAAGCTCTGTCTTCTACTGATATAGTTCTTGCATTTTGCTCTCTTACTCTATCAATTTCACTATCTATATCTTCTTTTGTAACTACAGCTTTTTCATAAGATACTTCTAATCCTTTATATGCTTTTACTTTAGCTTCAGGTTTTACGTATACTGTAACAGTATATACTGTATCTTCCTCTCTTCCAAGCTTTACTATAGCAAGTTCAGGTTTTGATACAACTTCAAGCTTATTATCTTCAATAGCTTTGTTGTAATCATCATCAGCTGTTTCTTCAATTACTGTATAATTTAAAACATCTGCTCCATAAGTTTTTTCTATAATACTTCTTGGTGCTTTTCCAGGTCTAAAACCAGGTACATTAAACTTCTTAGCATTATGTGCAAATACTTTATCAAGTCTTTCATTAAATTCTTCCTTGCTAAGTGTAAATGTAATAACTACTTGTGATTTTTCTTTCTTTTCTACTTTTACGTCCATTTTATTTCCTCCAATTAAAATTACCCTATTATTATATCATAAAGTTTGTAATTTGCAAGAAATAAATAAAAAGTATCACATAGAAATGTAAATTTTAGGTAAAAATTAGCACTCAATAATAAAAGTTTTTTCAAAATTAATAATTTATTTCAAAAACAGTTGACATAACTTTCAGATTATGCTATAATAATTATTGTGAAATACAAACATTTCTCAAATTTAATTAAATACAAGGAGGATACATATGAATTATATGTCGTCAAATTTCCTTTAACATGAATGATAGTTTGATACTGCTTGAATAGTATCAAGTACATTATTCCTAGTCTTCCGCAGCAATCAATTTTTCACTTTAGGCGGATTTACGTGGGCTATCGTAGTAAGTGTACTTAAGCAAAAAATTTTGGAGGTAAAAAAATGATCAGACGGTCATCTATCTTTCTTTAGGTATTTAGAGGCTTGTATCCCAAACTACATGATGGATATATAATGCTAATTGGTGCATCTAGCACTACGGTAAATGACATTACTATTTCCATTATAACCACAAATAAAAACGTTTCTCATAGAATTTGAGAAGCGTTTTTATTTATTTTTTAACATTTTGCTTTAAATTTTCAAAAATCTATTGACATAATATATCTTAAAATGTTATAATTAAATTGTACTTGGTACATGGAAGGAAGTACACATGTAATTATTGTGTGCAAAACAAGAAAATAACTAGGAGGAATTGATACCATGTCAAAGAAAGAAACTATTTTAACAGAAAAGCAGCAGAAGAAAATCGCTTACAAAATGAGGAAGACTCACCGGTATTCTAAGCTGGAAGTGCAGGACTCGATAGACTATTTTAATAAAACTGCATCTCCGACTGATGTAGAGGCAATCCATAAGTTCTACACACAGCTTGGCATACCCGTAGGAGTCGACGGCAAGACTGCTTTTTAAAAGATGATGATTAGCATGACGAAACCACATGCTTTTCATATGCTTCCTTTTTCAAATGAGTGCTCGCTATAAATAGCGGGCGCTTATTTTTTATAAAAAAATAAAACTAAAGCTATAATTCTTTAGTTTTATTATATTAACCAATTATTTTACTTAATACTTCATATCTTATCGTATCATTACCTACTATTATGTCATATGTTAAAATCCTTACTAGTTCTTTAGTAAGCTCTGGTGATTTTAAGAAATCAGACACATATTCTACATCTTTCTTATTTAAATTCTTGCCTTTTGAACCTGAAAAAATACTCTTTCTTCTTATAGACACTTCTGCATTTAATCCCTCAACAGAATACGCTCTTTCTACACTAGATATATACTTCATATAGCAATACTCATCAAAGATACTGTATCTTTCTTTAACATTTGCTGCAGCTCTTTTTAGCATTTCAATATCTCTTTGTC
Source organism: Clostridia bacterium (assembly GCA_017478805.1). GTDB lineage: Bacteria > Bacillota > Clostridia > TANB77 > CAG-465 > RGIG5057. The sequence continues at coordinate 5,674 of JAFVCY010000022.1, read as the reverse complement.
TTTTCTTTGAACTTTCTATTGCTTGAGTTGTATTATATTCTTTTAGCATATTCTCCTCAATCTTGTTTTCAAGCTCTACTATATACTTTTCTCTTAATATATCCTTTGATTTAGCAAGTAAATCATCAAGATAATCTTTAAAAAGTCCTATTTGTTTATTCTTCTGCTTTGAATTGTAATTATATATATCTAAGTACTTTTCCGGATCAAACTTTTCAAACATCACAGTTGCTACTTCATCTATTATACTTTCAATTTCATCTTCTATATTATCAGGGAAACTATAACCAAAAAGTACATTTTCTAGGTATTTCTTATACCTGCTATCAACAAGCATTTCTGGAAGTCTATGATTTTTGTTTATTTTTGTTAATATGAATTTATAGTCCTTGTTTTGCTCATATATAAAACTATTACGGATAACATCCCTTATCTCTTTTACATTATCAATTTTCTTTTGAACCAATGAATCATAATAGCTAACTATATCAGAGTCATATTTTTTTCCAAGAAATGTTATATAGTTTTCTATATTAGTTTTAGTAACCTTTTCATCTGTAACTAAAGCTAGTAGATTATCTGTGAAGTACTCAATATTTACACCTACAACTTTTAGAAGCTCTACAAATATATTTTCCATCCAAACAATATAGTCTGATGTATTTAAATTTACAGATATATCTTTCAAATCCTCATTGAACACTTTTGAGTGATTAGAGTCATAGTGATACTCAAAAGACACTGAAGATATTGCATCAAATATTTCTTGTTTATCGTCAAAAGATAATTCATTTTTACTTTCATGTTTTCTAGCTAAGATTATAAGCTTATACATGCCAATTTTATATGAGTCTAACTTTTCTCTTAAATATTCTAGTGCATATAATTTCTTGTCTATTGCACTTATTCCAGAGACCTTATTTTTTAAATAGAATAGTATTTTTTCTATATCAAATCTTAAGGCAATATTTGAATCTAATGTCTCTAATTTGCAAACGCTTTTTGCTATGTCTTCGATTATATTTTCTGCTTTTTTATTCTCATCTTGAGCTTTATTTAATTCTTCTATTTTTTCGTTTAAAACTGAATTTATTCCCTGGGATATTAGAGAAACTTTACTACTGAAGTTATCCTTTAAAAGTTCATCAAGATTCATTGCAAAAACCTGACCTAAAGTTTCTAGTGTTTCTTTCTTTATACTCTCAACTTCTCTTCTTTCGTCATCAGAAAGTGAAGAAAGTTTTGGATATAGAAGTTTATATCTCTGACTTAAACTATCTAAATACATTATATTATTTTGAACATTTAACAGTGCTGCCATATACCTTTCTTACTCCCTTTCTTTTTATTTTCTACCTCTTATACAACAGCTATTTTTTCACACGTATTATATCACATTATGTCAAACATGTCAACAAAAAGAATTAAATTAATTGTTATATACATAATATTAATTCATATATTATATATGATGCACTATAAAGTGCATCATATCAGTCATTTATTTCAATTTCTTTTCCTAGTTTAAACGAATAAATTAGTGTTTTTTCTACCTTTTTCTTTAGTATTTTCTCTAGTGCCTCTTTATATATCAAAAGCTGCATAGAATATCTCTTTCTAAATTCTTCTTCCTCATAAATATTATCTGTTTTAAAATCCACCAAGTATAATTTTCCATCCTGCGTTTCAAAATATAGGTCAATTACACCTTGAATAGCTGATTTTGAATATGCAGAATTTATCAAAACAAACTCTACTTCTTTTTTATAATACTTACTATTTCTTATTTTTTCTGCAAGCTCAGATTTTAGATATTTTATTATTTCATACGTATTAACTGATTCTTTTTCAGTTTCAGTTATATCTGACTTTTTAACTAAAGCAAGCAAATATTCATTTAAGCTTTTTTCATCTTTTACCTTGTCATAATCTATATTTTCAAGTATATAGTGGACTATTGTACCTTTTCTTGCAGATGTAAGCTTTGAATTTTCTTTAGGGACTTTAAATCTAGATGTTACATTTTCAGTATCAGGCAAAAACATCTCTATTTTTTCTTCTTCTACTTCGTCAAGCCTACTTAAGTTTTTCTTTAAAGTACTTACACCTACTCTTCTTGAAATATCTAATTCCTCTTTATATCCGTATTCAAATACTATTTTCTCTTTAATTTTATTTTTCATATTTTCAAGGTGCGGACTGCCTTTTCCTAAATACTCACTATATACCTCACTTAAAATTTTGGGAATACTTATACTTTTTTCTTGTTCGTAGTCTTTGTATATTTCCATACCTTCTTTACTATTTACGTAGTAATGGTTAATATCAAATATGTTCTTTTTACTTTCTTCTTCATTTAACATATACTCTTTTATACCAAGTAGCATGACATCTTGAAAAGAGTTCATGCCAAATGAAATGCTTGCATCTATTTTTCCGTCTTCATTTTTCAAAATATACATACTTTCAAGTTTCTTTTCTAAATCTTTCACTGACATATACGTTATTATTTTTTCTTTTGCTCTAGTCAGTGCAACATACAGCATCCTTAACTCTTCTGATTTATTACTTTTTATCTCTTTTTGCTTTATTGCCTCTTTAATAACTGTAGGATAAGTTATTTTTAACTCTTCATCAATAAAGTCAATACCTATACCATATTTTCCTGTTAAGACTTTCGATTTGAAATCATCAAGACTATATTTTTTATCTGCACCTGCAAGTATTACTACAGGGAACTCTAAACCTTTACTTGCATGAACTGTCATAATCCTAACTACATCTTCGTTTTCACTTATTATTTTAGGTGTATCAGGACTTTTTACCATATTTGTTTTTAATGTTTCTATATAATGTATAAATTCTGACACGTTAAACGAATCATTTACAGATATAGCAGCTGAAATTAAGCTATCTAGATTCATTTTCCTTAAAGTAGGATTTTCAAGTAGCAGAGTGTAATTATATATACTTGTTCTATTATATATTCTTGAAATTATCTCTGATACTTTTAGGACATTTACAAGTGACATGTATTCATTTAGAAGATTTTTTAAGTTAGTTATTTTTTCTCTTAAAATCTCAGATTCATCTTCAAAGTTATTTTCTATCATTATGTCGTATATATTCTTTTTAAAATCTCTTGATTTTATAGTATATATTTCATCTAATGTAAATTTCCCAATTATACTATACATTATACTTATCATTTCTATTTCTTGAAGTGGACTATCGAGTACCTTTAAAAAAGATAGTACTAAGTTTACTTCGTCATTGTCCCATAAATTTACGTTTGATGATGAGTAAGCAGGTATTCCTAAACTTTTTAGTGCTTTTTCATAAATTTCTGATTTTCCTTTCATACTCCTTAAAAGAATACAAATGTCACTATATGTTATGTTTCTTAGCTTAGGATTTTCTTTTGAGTTATCCATTACCTGCATTTTATCATCATTTACCAATGAATAAATTCTTCTTGCTATGTATATTGCTTCGTGCTCTGACCTCTTTAGCTCTTTTATATACTCTAAACTTTCATTATCAGTTTCATTAGATTCATTATTTTCTTCTTCATTTTCTTTAAAGTCTAAAATATTAATTTCAAAATTATAGCTACAAGTGCCATCTATGTATTTTTCGTTTCCTAAGGTAAGTAGCTCTTTTCCTGCATAATTACAATTTCCCACTTCTTCAGACATTATTTTTTCAAATATGTAATTTATACCACATAGCACCTGTTTTCTACTTCTAAAGTTTTTTGCAAGTATTATCTTTTTATCGTACTTACTATTTTCAAGTTCATCTGTATATGTGTTATATTTATCTATAAATATATCAACTGCTGCATGTCTAAATTTATATATACTCTGCTTTATATCTCCAACCATAAATCTATTTCCAGGGTTATTTCTAGACACTGCTTCTAGTATTGTTTCTTGAATATAACTTGTGTCCTGATATTCGTCTATATATATTTCTTCAAATTTCTCTACATACCTCTTAGCCTCTTTTGTCTTTACAACTTTTCCACTTTCATCTTTTTCTAGCAAAATATCTGCTGCCATGTGCTCTATATCTGAAAAGTCTATACTGTTTTCTTCATTTTTGAGTCTTGCATATACCTTTGATACTTTTATTATATAACTGTATATATATTCAAGATATTTATACATCTTTTTGAGGGAACCTATGATGTTTTTTGAGGTATTATATATATTATTTTTTACACTTTCTATCTCGCTTTTTATTACCACTTTTCTAAAGTTTGAAAATTCCTCTTTTAATGCTTCATCATCTACTTTTGACTTTGGCATGTTTTTTATATCCAGTGAATACACTGCTTTATATAGTTCATCCCATGATAGTTTTGAGCTATTTAGAAGTAATTTTAGATTAAATATATCTAAGTCTAGAAGCTCTATATATTTTACAAATTCTTTTTCTTTGCCTTCAAATTTTTTCCTAAACTCGAGTGATTTATTATATGCTATTTTCAAGTTAGAATAAGTATCTTCTAATATAGTTTGCCCAAAATCTAATTTTGACAAATCAATATCTTCATTTTGGATATTGTATTTTTCTATATTTCCCTTTAAATATTCTTCTGGGTTTACGTAGCAGTTCATGTCTTCCCATATTTTACTAATGCAGTTTATGAACTCTTCATCGTCCATATTGAAGAGCTTTAGAACATCATACAAACCAAACTCTACATCTTTTGACATACTATATTCTTCTTCTATTACTTCATTTATTGCCTGCATTTTTAATAGTTTTGCTTTTGCTTCATCACATATACTAAAGTTTGGATCAAGACCTAGTTTATAGAAGTTTGAGCGTATTATGTCTAAACAGAAAGAGTGTATTGTAGTTATGCTTGCAACACTAATATTCTTTAACTGCTTTTTTAAATGTGAGTTTCCTTTATCTTTCTCTATTGCATCTTTTAACGCTTTTTGAAGTCTTTCTTTTAGCTCTCCTGCTGCAGCTTTTGTAAATGTTACAACAAGCAAGCTATCTACATCTAATCCTTCTTCTACTACTCTTTTTATTATTCTTTCAACTAATACCGCAGTTTTACCACTTCCTGCAGATGCTGATACTAAAATATTACTATTTCTTAAATTTATTGCATTTTCTTGCTCTTTTGTCCAATTACTCTTCATTTCTTCCTCCTACCAAATTTTACCCTTAAATTATATCATATTAAAGCACAAAACACAAAAAAACTATGAAATATTTTTTGACTACTACTTCATAGCTATAATGTTTATTTATTCTAAAGTTTCAATAAACTACCTCGAGGTATTCCCTCATCCTTAAACCCAAATAAAAATATCAATTAATAGTTATAGTTTTATTATATTAACATTTTGTATACATAATAATTTATTTTATATAAATATATCAAATAATTGTCGAATATTGTTTAAACATTTGTTTTAGATATGTGACATTTTTCTTGACATTATATCAAAGCTTTAGTATAATATTTAACAGAGGATACGTCTAAAATAATATCAGATGTTTTTCCCTTCATTTTTTCTAAGTTATTTTTTTCTATAGAAAAAAATGAAGGGGTGGTATTTATGTCTAAAAGAGAAAAAACGCTTTTTGATATAATAATACTACTAATTGTGGTAGTAATATTACTAATAATTATAATTTTAATCAC
>JAFVCY010000021.1 GCA_017478805.1 Clostridia bacterium | reverse complement strand
GTGGTCATATATGATGCATGCCAGGGAGAAAAATATAGGTTGGAGAATTGACTATTTTATCGTATCAGATGATATAGCAGAAAATATAAAAGACAGCATTATATACTCTGATGTCATGGGAAGTGACCACTGTCCAATAGGGCTTATAATATAATACAAAGGACTTGCTTGCATAAAGTGAGTCTTTTTCTCTTTAATAATTATTGAAAAGTAGGTTTATGTGTGATATAATGTATGGCAAAATTATTTCTATACCAAAACTAAAATTTTAGGAGGAATTAACAATGAATTATGAAGTAATTTCTAAAATGGATTATGCACATATAGGCGACTCAAATGCGAGGATTATAGTAAAATCGGCAAGTGGCAAGTATGGATTAATTAATGGAAGGAAAAAGGCTGTTATAAAAGCAAGATTTGATGAAATAAGAAAAGTTCAAGATAACTTATTTATATGCAAAAAAATCAATGGAGGTAGGCTTTCTGAATATCTTAGGACTTACGAATATCTATATACTAGCGATGGCATTAACTTAACACCAAAAGGATTCAGAAAAATAGAAACAATTTCAGGTTTTATAAATTTGTTTATTGGCTATAAAGATACACTTTCTAAAGTTCTTATAGACAAAAAAGGCCATGAAAGAGGTAGTCTTTGTGAGCCAAGCTACAAAATTTTTGGTGATTTCATATTTATAAAATTTCAAGATGCATCAAGAAGGAATAATAGGAGTTATAAAATGTTTGATAGGGATGGATATGGAGTATTTGGTGAATACATAAATGATTATAATGTACTTGAAGAAAAAGGTATAGTAATCGAGTTTCAACCTGGAACTTGCGTATTCTTTGACTTAATATCGAAAACTGTTAAAGAAGATGTAACTTTCAATGGTTATTATGTTGATATTAAAAATCCTAATTTTGCGGAAGTTGTAATAAATTATAAACATGGGCTCATTGACAGTAGTGGAAATTTTGTATTTGAATGTAAGTATGCAGATATATTATTTCCACCTAAACGCTTTTTTTCTGATAAAACTATAAATAATGTGGTTTTAATTAAAGATTATGATACTTGTCTTATAGCTTTTGCAAATTTACAAGGAGAAATATTAACAGAATTTAAATATAGTAACCCATCGGTAATTGAAAATTTGCCTCTTAAACTACTATTTACTGCTACTAGAAAGGATTACTATAGTTTTTGCATTCTTAATAAATATGGTGAGGAACTTATAAAAGCAGAAACTGCTCTTGAGTGTAAGTACATGGACATACAAGAACTTGAGCTTTCCACTTCATTTGATTTCGGACTTTTTATACATGTAAGAGAAACAGGCTACGATTTGCATCAAAAACAGGTATATATAACCGAAGAAAGAAGAAAAGGTAAGTGGGGCTATATAGATAGTGACGGTAGACTTCTTCTTGAGTTTAAGTATGAAAAGATTGAAAAGTTTTCAAAAAGTTCTGTGAAGGTAACTATTAATGATAAAGTAGGCCTATTTGATGTAAATAGTGGGAAAATGATTGTAAAACCTATTTATGATGAAATTGAACTTGAAAGACTTGATGGCAGTAAATATATTATAAGCGCTACGATAAATGGTGACATAGAAACATTAAAAATTCCTGTATGTAACGAAGAAAAAGAAGAAGTTTCACTTCCTAAATCAAAGATACATGACTATTTTAAGTATACAAAATGTGGTAAGATGTGTATCGAAGATAGAAAAGGTAAAGTTGTTTTTTCAGATATTGATGATGTAGTTGATATTTACAAAGATAAATTTAATATTGAAAATGATATATTTATTCTTCAAAAAGGTCATAAATATGGATTTGTATCATATAACGGAAATGTACTTTACCCGTTTGAACTAGATGATGCAAGGGAGTTTGTAAATGGATATTCTGTTGTAACAAAAGCTGCTAAAAAAGGGATTATTGATTGTCAAGGAAGACTTGTAGTAAAATTTGAACTATCAAATATAAAACTTGAATAAAGTTATAAGCAGTAGGATTTATATAATTCTACTGCTTAATTATTTGGTTAATATCATCTGGAACTTTGGCTTTAGCTACTATTTTTTTGTTTGTAATTGGATGATTAAAAGAGACTCTAAATGCGTGAAGTGCTTGCCTCTTTATGTACTTTCTTATATCTTCCTCAAAATCTAAATCTTTAGCATAAATATCATCGCCAAGTAAAATATGTCCATAATATGCAAAATGCACACGTATTTGATGCGTTCTTCCAGTGTGAAGAATAATATGCAAAGTAGTATAATTTTTATCATAATTTCTATTTATTACTTCATATTCAGTTTTTGCATAGTCTCCGGTCTTCTGATACTGTTCTAGTAATAATAGAGCCTTCTTTTCTTTTTATAGGCTTTTCTATAATTCCACTATCTTCTTCTATAATGCCATTTACTACTGCTATATATTCCTTTTTTAAATTGATTTCTTCTTTTTTCCTTACAAAAAGTTCCTGAATATATTCATTTTTAGCAAAAATGCATACTCCAGAAGTATCTTTATCAAGTCTAGTTACAATATGAATAGTGTATATTCTTTGCGTTTCAAGGTAGCTTGCTACCATATTTGATAAAGTATGTTCATAATGACTAGAAGATGGGTGACTTGCAATCATTGCTGGCTTATTTACTATAAGTAAATATTCATCTTCATATAATATATCAAATTTTTCAAAATTAAGCGCAAATTTATCTGAAAACTTAACAGTGCTTTTAGATAATATACTGTTCATGTTATCAAAATCGACAGTAATTTTATCACCTTTTTTCAGTAGATATGAAACATAAGAAGTAATTCCATTTACGTATATACTTTTTGTTTGCTTGAGCTTTAAGAGTAAAACATTAGAAATGAATAACTTCTTTTTTAAAATAACTTTAAGTTCTTTACAAGCATCCGTTTCATTTGCAATATATTGTAATTTCATTTTTATACCTCTTTATTTAGTTTACCATAATTTATATCAAAATGCAAATATTACTTGAAATTTGGCTTAAGTTATGGTAAAATCATGCACAAAGAAAACAAATATTATTCCTATATAACTAACTAGGAAAAAAATATAATATGTAGGAGTGAACTATATGAGATTTTTTCGGCGCTTTTTAAGAAAACTTGAAATCCGTTATATAGAGCTATTTTTAAAAGAATTTCTACCAAGAGCTGGTTTAGGTAAGCTTTACAGCATTAAATGCAATAATTATAAGCTTGGTGATTATGTAATAACTACATCTATGAACAAGTATAGTATGCACTTATATGAATGTGAAAAATATAATAAAATATTTGAAATTTCAATTGATAACATGAATCAAGAAGTTGTTCGGTTTGAGATATCTGGATTTGTTTTTTATGAGATTTTGCCAAAAAACATGATAATGATAAAAAATGAAAAAATGCAGGTAGTGAATCTTAGAAATGGAAAAGTAAGACTTTTTCTTAAAGGAGAAAAGGCAAAACTTGCAAGTTTTGAATTTGTGCAGTATAAATCAAAAGTAATTTCATCTAAATATGTGAATATTGAGAAGTTAATAAAAGTGTCAAAAAATGTTAGGCGTATGCATAAATCTTAAGTGTAAATAGTTACTTAAAGAAATAAATAGTACTTAGAAATATTTTCTAGGTACTATATTTTTTCCTAAACTCTATATATTTGACAGTTATTATTAATTATATATTTTTCGCCTTCTACTAATATGTTTAATTCAGTATAACTTGAATTTCTTTGTAGTATAGAAATGCACGTTAAGGCATCTTCTAGCAGTGAACATAGACTATTATACAAATAAATAAACACATTTCCGTTTTCTTTTATTGCAAGTAACTTCTCGTTATATAACGAAAAATCTGATACATTATTATGTATTATTTCATCTTTAAATCCGATTATATAATAATTATTTTGAATACTATCAGAAATCCAAAGATAACCAGAAATATATGCTACAACTCCGTTTTTCATATTATATTTCCTCCTAAAAAATTATTTTTAAGTAATTAGTTGTTTCTTAATATATTATATTCATGAGTTATATAAATGATGTTTAATAAAATGGTGAGGAGTATAAAAAATTTAATAGTCAAATTTTTAAATACCAAATTTTTAAATAGAAAAATATTAAATATAATACTTGATAATAAAAGAAAAAGATGCTAGAATAGTATTAAGCAGTAAATAATTGCATATAATATAAAAAAGCGGCGATTCCGGCCATAACTGGAAGCTAAAAAAGCGG
>JAFVCY010000020.1 GCA_017478805.1 Clostridia bacterium | reverse complement strand
GTTATATATTCCTTCTGTAGTTCCATACATTACTGTATATCCACTTGCTGGGTCTGTTACGTTTAATGTTATACTATGTGGATTTGTATCATATGAGCCGCTATAGTCACTTGATGAGTAAGATATTGTCTTCTCATTTGCTGAAACAAATATAGCGTAACTAGCTGTTTTGGTTTCATATTCGTACTGCTCTCCATCTGCAACGGTTGCAGTTATGGTTGTTGTTCCTTCCGCTATAATTGTTACCTCTCCTAGATTTGTTACTGTTGAAACTGATGTGTTTGAGCTTGAATATGTAACCGTTCCATCTCCAGTTTTTGTTAGTGGGTTTGTAAAATTTGAATCTCCTACCTTTTTACTATAGTTCTTTACTGCAAATGATATTGAGCCTTTTCTTTTTTCTACAGGTGTTTCAGGATTGCTTGGGTCTTCTTCTCCTCCTTGCTTTACTGTTACCCCCTGCGACTCTCTTGCCCACTCTATTTCTTCTTCATCTGTTCCTACATAAACAAGTACTCCACCTTCTATCTTGATTTTTGATAAATCTTCTGCTTTTATTGATGGTATTATTGTCTTTAATTCTTGTCCTTCGGCATATATGTCTTCTTTTTCTATGTAGTTGCCACTTGCATACTGACTTGCAACATAGGTATTTATTGCTGTTTGATACTCTGCCATATTATGCTTAAATACTGCCTTGTTGGCATTGTCTATCACATTTGTCTGATTCATAGATAAAAGTACTGCGCCTGCTATTATTGATATAACTATTATCGTTATAACTAGGACCACTAAACTTATACCTTTTTTTTGTTTTTGGTTTTCTAGTACTTTCTCTCTTTTTTTCTTCTTTTTAGTGTTCATATTTTCCCTCTTTTCTAGTAGTTTGAATCGCCTTAAATGTTGCAACTTTAAGGCGTATCTAAAACTACTAAAGCCATTTTACACTAAAAAAAAAAAAAAAGTTTCAAGTGACATAATTCATTTTTTTACAATTTAAATGAAAAAAATTTAAATTCTGTTTAATAGGCTACATAAATTATCATTATTATAGCAAACCTTACATTTAAAATACTTTGGTATTATACGTTTTATCTACTATCCAGGCTTTGTTACATTTTTATTTCATTATACAAGAAACAAGCACTAAAGCTAAATTCTAGCTTCAATGCTTGTTTTCTATATTAGTGAGTTTAGTTACAATAATTGTAATTATACTAACAATCATATTCTTTGTATATCATATTATTTTTATTAAATATAATGTTGTTTTATACCATTACTCACAAAAACTACTTCCTCAATAGGTAGTAAAGCTATCTCCTTATCTTTTGTATTATTTGCCTTTAAATACTGGTTATTATAATACTCAGACAACATAGTTTTTGGTACATATGAAATATCCACCATATCCTTAAATGAGTCTAAACTTGCAAATGTATATACCTTATCTACATTTAGTGCTGCACTTGAATATGTTAATGAATAATATACATAACATGTTGCACTAGTATAATATGTAGTTTCAGGTGTAGTAAACGATATAGTTGCACTTTTTGTACCTTGACCTGTAGTAGATGGATATCTATGGTTAATTTTTATTTTAGAGTTAACTGAATGTCCCTCAATAGTTACTGAATTTATCATAGATGCTGTATCTGAATCAATGTTATAGCTAATTGGTACACAACTAGTATTTGACTTAACCGTAATTGTTGAAGTACTTGAAGACGAACCAGATAATGAATAACTAAGACTAGTTTGCCCACTTCCACCAGATTTTGCAATCTGGAAAGATTGTGTTATCTTTTGTATCTTCCAAGTAGTATTATATATTGTACTACCATTTGGGAAACAGTAATTTGAATCTATTATTGTAAAATATACATTATATGTTCCAGGTTCAGTTCCGTAGAAAGTTCCACCTATTTGCATTATATTTCTATTTGAATCATACCATGAATTATAATTTGTCATTCCTGAAGTTGTATGTGCAACATTATGCTCCGTACCATTATAAGTTATACCACCTTTGAAACGAGGATATGCTGATAACGCTTGAGGGTTAATTTTCCATGTTGTGTTATACGTAGTTGTTCCATTTGCAAACTTATGCAAAGAGTCTGTTATCGTAAATGTAACATTGTACGTTCCGGCGTTTACTCCTGATGTTGTTCCGCTTATACTCATGAAACTTGTGTTATAATTATCCCAACTTGGAGTTTTAGTTGATCCACTATACGTTTCACTACCTGCCTGAGTTGGATATGCAGTTGTTCTTCTCCTAATATCTACATAATTATAATCTCTAACTGTTTGATAATTTGTTGCTGTTATCTCATAATATATTGGATATTCACCAGGTTCTTTATAATTTGGCGGAGATGATAAGTTATATGTTCCGTATGATGTTCCATACTTTATAGTATATCCGCTAGATGGTGTATTTACTTTAACACTAATTGTATAATTAGTTCCATCATATTCTACGTCACAGTCATCACAATCATAATCAATTTGAGCCACACCTATAGTCCATGAAACTGAGCAAGACGTAGTTCCATCTGAGAACTGATAGCTTGAGTTTGTTATTGTAAAGGTTGCTGAGTAGCTTCCTGCATTTATAGCAGATGTTGTTCCACTTATACTCATTATACTTGAGTTATAACCAGTCCAACTTGGATATTTTGTTGAACCGTTATATGTTAAAGTATTGCTTTGCGTAGGTTTTGCAACACTAGTTTTTGCTTGTTCAACTGTAATCTTTACATAATCAGAGTCACCAGTATAATTTGACGTTTCTGCAAGCGTCGCATCAATATACACAGTTCCCACTGCTTTTGCTGTTATTAGTCCAGAACTATTTACCGTTGCTATTGATGTATCTCTTGAAGAGTATGAAATAGATGTAGAGCCACTGCTTGTTTTGTATATTTGAACTGTATCTCCAATATTTACTGTTGCTTGCCATGAAGTCTTTCCTGAATTTGTATATACTCTTATAGATGACGTTGCTTTTCCTATACTCCATGATACTGAGCAAGATGTAGTTCCATCTGAGAACTGATAGCTTGAGTTTGTTATTGTAAAGGTTGCTGTATAGCTTCCGGCATTTACACCAGATGTTGTTCCACTTATACTCATTATACTTGAGTCATAACCAGTCCAGCTTGGATATTTTGTAGTTGCGTCATATGTTAAGCTTCCACTTTGCGATGGTTTTGCTACACTTGTTTTTGGTTCAACTACTGTAATTCTTACATAATCCGATGCTGAAGAATAATATGTTGTTTCGGCCAGTCTACCATATACATTAACTGTTCCTACTGCTTTTGCTGTTATTAATCCTGAACTATTAACCGTTGCTATCGATGTATCATTTGAAGAATAAGATATTGATGTAGAACCACTACTTGTTTTATATATTTGTACTGTATCTCCAACATTTACTGTTGCTTGCCATGTAGTTTTACCAGAATTAGTATATACTGCTATTGACGATGAGCCTTTACTTATGCTCCAAGATATTGAGCAAGATGTAGTTCCATCTGAGAACTGGTAATCTGAATTAGTTATTGTAAAGTTAGCAGTGTAGCTTCCAGGATTTACCCCTGACGTTGTACCACTTATACTCATTATGCTTGTATCATAATCAGTCCAACTTGGATATTTTGTACTTCCATCATATTTCAAAGTTCCACTTTGTGATGGTTTTGATACATTAGTTTTAGCTTTTTCAACTGTTATTAGCACATAATCTGATGCTGATGTGTAATATGTTGTTTCAGCTAGATTTGCATATACTCTTACCTGTCCTACTGCATTTGCAGTTATAACTCCCGTACTAGAAACTGATGCAATTGATGTATCATTTGATGAATACGTAAGAGAAGTAGAACCACTACTTGTTTTATATATTTGAACAGTATTACCTACACTCACTGTTGCTTGCCATGTACTCTTTCCAGAATCTGTATATACAGCTATTGAAGATAATCCTTTAGATAATGTCCACTGCACTGTACAAGACGTAGTTCCATCTGAGAACTCATAATCTGAGTTAGTTATTGTAAAGGTTGCATCATATGTTCCAGGATTTGTTCTTGAAGTTACACCGCCTATACTCATTATAGTTGAATCATAGTTAGTCCAGCTTGGCGAAATACTAGAGCCTGTATACCTAAGAGTTCCGCTTTGCGTTGGTTTTGGTACACTTATTTTTTGTGCCTGAACTGTTATTGTTACATAATCTGATGCTGATAAATAATTTGTTGTTTCAGCTAGATTTACGTATATTCTTACCTGACCTGCAGCTTGAGTAGTTACAAGACCAGTGCTAGATACAGTTGCAATAGTAGTATCCTCAGATGTATATGAAATTGATGTAGAGCCTCTACTTGTTCCATAAAGCTGAACAGTATCTCCTACAGTCACTGTCTTTTCCCATTCTGTTTTTGCTGAGTTTGTGTATAGCGAAACAGAAGACGAAGCTTTTGCTATAGACCAACTTACATTTTTATTCGATGTAGTTTCATCACTCCATTTACAATTTCTCGTATTAATTAATGAGAATGTCGCAGTATAATCTCCGGCATTTGTTCTTGCAGTTACTGATAAATTCATTACATCTTCATCATAATTACTAAAGCTTGGTATTTTTTCAGTTCCATCATAAGTTAAGCTAACATTTTGAGCAGGAATATTAATTACTTTTTTATCAACTGTTAATGTATATGTAGCTGTTTTTGTGCTATACTGATACATTTGACTATCCTGAACTGTAGCAGTTATATTTGAAGTTCCAGCACCTATTATAGTTACTTCTCCGGCTAGAGCTATTTACTGTTGCAACTTCAGAATTTGAAGAGCTATATGTAACTGTGCCATCTCCAGTCTTAGTTACAGTTTTAGTAAAACTTGCATCTCCATATGTTTTAGTTTCTGACAAACTATTAAAAGATATACTTGCTGCATTTTTCGAAACTCGAAGTGTATAACTAGCAGTTTTTTCATCATACACACTAGCATTAGTGTCATCAACCGTTGCAGTAATTACTGTATCTCCAGCACTTAAAATAGTTACTTCTCCCGTTTGAGGATCTACTGTAGCCACCTCTTCGTTTGATGAAGTATATGTAACTTTTCCATCACCCGTCATTGTAACTTCAGTAGTATAATTTGAATCACCTACATATTTATTTACTACGCTACCATCAAAACTATCAAAATTGATATATGATTCATTTTTAGTGATATCTATTGTGTATGTTATAGTTTTTTCAGGATACTCATAATTTTCTCCATCTTGGACTATTGCAGTAACAGTTATTGTTCCTGCAGAAAGTATAGTTACTTCTCCTGTTGATTCATTAACCTCCGCAATTTGTGCATTTGATGAATAATAACTAACCACTCCATCTCCTGTATTATTAAGTGAATTTATAAAATTATCATTTCCTACCTTCTTTGAAATGCTACTTTTAGCAAACTCAATTATAGCATTTGCCTTTTCTATTACTATAGTCTCTCTTCCATATATAGTTTCATATCCATAGGCTGTTATTTCGTAATATATAGTCATAGTTCCTGTAGTTTGAATAGTTGGGCTCTCTTCTAAATCATATACGCCTTCTTCTAGTCCATATCTCACAGTATATTCACTTGGCTTTGTTACAACTATACTTACACCATGAGGCGTGCCATCATACTCATTATGGTAAGCCAAGACTTCATATTCCATACTATTTTCAGTTATATTAAGTTCGTAACTTGCTACCTCACCAGTGTCTTTTACTGTTGCAGTTATTATAACCTCACCAAGTCCTACCATAGTAACCTCACCAGTATTTGGATTTACTGTTGCTACAGCTTCATTACTTGATGTATATGTAAGTTCTAAACCATACTCATTATTGATTGGAACGATAAACGTACCATCATCAAAGTTTTTGGTAATTTTAGTCTGTTCAAAGAATATATAATGTTTCTTTGGTATATTTGGAGTATTTACTTCAGTTATATCAATATTACCGGTCAAATCATCAAACGTACCAAGTCCAACAATTCCTGTCTTTCCTTCATATATTACTTCATTATCCTTATTCTCATCACCAGAAAATTTTATTATTCCATTTCCAGTATCAATACCACCATTTTCTAATTTATCTCTAACATACTGTGGAAATGTTACTACATTTCCTGGTTCTAAATATTTTCCAGTATAGTACTCACCTTGCAAAGTCACAAGTGCAAGCCTTACATCTTGCTTTACAGATGCCTCATTATTTATTCTTACTGCATCATATGCCATCTCTAAAGGATTATTGTTTGAAAGAGATAGTATTACTACTCCAGCTAAAATAAATATTAAGATTATAATTATTATCAATGTGATGAGACTAATACCTATTTTTTTATTAGTTAATTTCATTTTTTCCTCCTCTTACTTTTGAATATAGAAAAATATATTTAGCTATCCATATATTTCCTATTAATATTAAATACCAAATATTAAATATTAAAACTTTAGTTCTTCAAATTCAATATTTCTAGTTACTCTATCAATAATTAAATAAGTATTATTACTTTCTATCCACTCTCCTACTTCTTTTCCTCCATTTTTTAGAAAAATATTTTTTTCTTTTGCTTTTACTGAATATGTTATCTTAGCAAATATATATCTATCTAAATTTCCAAGTCTTCTTTCATACTTTTGCTTTATATTTGCATCATTTATAACGTCAATATTGTCAATCCTATACTCTTCTACTATTTTTTCATTAATTAACTTTTCAGAATATGCAAAATTTACAATTTGTTTTTCTGTAAGTAGACTTGTAGCATCTGAAATAACGTAGTAATCATTAACATAGCTAAATTCTACTACTGCTTCAAAAACATTGCTACTTTCATTTGAACCTGCTACTATATAATACTTGCACTTATCATCACTTTTTTCCACCATTTTCACGTTAGATACATAATATACACTGTTTTCATTGATTTTTTTTAGTACTGCAACTTTCCCATTTTGGTTTATGAATACATTTGCATTTTCTTTTACTTCAATATTTCTTCTTTCAAACATATCATTTGTAAATACCTTTGATACTTGTTTAGAAAATAACTCCCATGAAATATCGGTAAGGACGTATGTTAAATATCTTCCGTCTATTTCTACTGTAGTTTCAGTTGTTTCTTTTGCCTTTTTTCCATAAACAATTTTTAGCATTTCACTTGAATCACTAGAATATGAATAATAACTTGATACTTTATCTTTTATTTCTTGTATTTCAAGTGAATTGCTAGCTGTTTTTCCACCACTTTTTGAGGTAAAAGTCACCTCATCACTAAAAGAAGTATAATTATTATTATCATTTTGATTCTTTCCTCTAAAACCAAAAAACATTATTACCACAATAATTGCAATTATTATGCATAAAAATATTATTTTTTTATTCATTACTATATCAACCCCTATTAAATAGCATGTACCAAATATATATTTTCCCTTAATTATAATTTTACTACGTAAATTTATAATTATAGGCATACCGCACTAATATAATTTTACATCAAAAAAATAAATAATCAAGCAACTAATTTATATTTTTAAGATTTGAAAATCAAAAAAAATCAAATATTTAAAATTTACTCTATATCTTACCAATTTTGTAAACTAAACATTTGAATTTAAGTTATATAATCTATTTTTATTTTTTACATATTATTTCACTATTATTACAACATATCAGTTTTCAAATTCATTTTTACTAGTTATTTATTATAGTTCATTACTATAACAATACGTTTGTACCTCATATTCTTTACTACTTTTTATTGTAACTAAATATATGTTATTTTCATCGCTATATACTTCTACTATATTATGATAAATCAAAATTTCTTTTGTATCTATGTTACATATGTACACATCATTATTTGAGTCCATAAACAAGAAATTAAGTCCTATTTTTTTATAAAATTTAGCTTGCTCAATTTGAATAGATGTATATTTTATATCAAACTCATCTTTCAAAAAGTTATATTCATATATTGTTCCATTTTTATAGAAATAAAAACCTGATATGTTATTATTAGATATAACTTCCATATTTTCCATAGTAAATTTATTTTCTATTTTTCTACTTTTTTCATTAAATTTATAACAAACATTTTTTTCATCTACAAAATATACATAATTTCCATTATTCATTAAAACCTTCTCTATTGGTATATCTGTATCTAATATAACCTCATTATTTTGTACAAATAATAACTACCACGTTTATGTCTTCGATATATGCACATATTTTCAAAATCGATGTAATCACTATTATATAAATCATAATAAATTTTTTGCTGACTAGTAACTTTATTCTCTATTAGGTCTATTTTTTGAAGCCATTGTTCACTATTTTTATAATCATACACTGTAGCATAAACATAACCATCTTTTAAAGTTTCAGGATAATATTCATATTTCATATTCTTTATTTTAAATTCGCCAGTATTTATATCAAAATCTACATATGTACAGTATATTACCGAATTATATACAAACTGAAATGAAAGTATATCATCTATTTGCTTAGAAATAGTTTTATCGTTTGAACCATTTAAATCTGTAGAGTGAATTTCATCAAATGACATATAATCAAATAATTTTTTACTATAATATACTTTATTATGGTATATTGTAAACCTACCATATTCTGCTCTACCAGCCATTGCATCTTTTATACTGCTTGGTCTTTCTGATGTTGCACTCACAATTTGTACATAATTATGTTTAACAAATTCAACTCCTAAAATAAATAGTAATAAGCAGAAAATAACCGCAATTTTTGCTTTTATATTAATCCTTATAAAGCCTTTTACCATTATATATATTGCAAATATTGCACTAAATATCAAAGGCGTTAGAAAAATTAAAACTATTGCTATAATAATATAGCCTACATTTTCTAGTCCACCAAATATCGGATCACCTGGAGCAGTAAAACCAAGTATAAAACTTGTTACAATAGCTATCACATTAATAACTGTATATATTAGTGCAATTACTATAAAAATAGCCAAAACTAATTTATCTATAAAAGTTTTATTTTTTAATGTGACCTCATCTTATAAAAATGTACTTATCCTTCTAACATCACTTTTTATTTTTCCTGATATTCTCAGCTTCTCTCCTTATCTTTTTTGTATAATAAAATTATATATTATATTATATTATTTTTTTCTTCAACATAAACTTTCGAAAAATAATTGAGCAAAAGAAAAAAAATTAATAAAAACATAAAAAAGCTACAAAAAGAAGCTACAATTTATTTCATAGCCTCTTTATTTCATTTATTACGTTTATTTCATTTTAATACCACTACTTATTTTCATTACTTAACCTAAGCACCCACAAAATTAATCAATGCCTAGCATCCTTTTTGCAATTTTTAAATCCGATTCATAATATGTAAATACCCCTCTTACCTTTTGATAATCCTCTTCACCTTTTGCAAGAAGAACTACAACATCTCCTTCTAAAGCATTTTTAATTGCTTTTTCTACAGCTTCAGTTCTATCTTCTATAACCTCATACTTTGTTTTCTCAGGAATATATGCAGCAATATCTGCACATATTTTTGATACTTCCTCAAATTGTGGGTCTTCAGCTGTTAAATATATGTAATCAGAACTCATGCCTACAATTTCACCAAAGTCCTGTCTTCTCTTATATGCCTTTCCACCTGGAGCTCCACCTACAGATATTACTCTTCTTCCAGGATAGTCCAGCTTTATAGACTCATATAGTTTAGAAAAGCTAAGTGCGTTATGTGCATAATCAACAATTACAGTGATACCACTTTTTTCAAACACATTCATTCTGCCCATAACCTCAGTTTTAAGTAGTCCTTTTCTAATAGACTCATCATCTACGCCTAAAACTTTTGCCATAGTAGTTGCAGCCAGTGCATTTTCAGTATTAAATCTTCCTTGCATTTTAATCTCAAACTCGCCGCAGTAGTTTAATTTATCATTTGCAACATTAAATGAAAATCCAACATCTTTTTTTACTACATTTGTAATATAATAATCAGCTTTATTATCTTTCCCATAAGTTACAACTTTCACATTTTTTGCTCTTGCCATAACTATATTAAAATAGTCCATATCCCTATTTATAACCATAAGGTCAGTATTATCAATTAGCTTTAACTTGCACTCTAGATAGTCCTCAAAGTTTGGATGCTCCGCATCACTTATATGGTCCTCTGATACATTTAAAAACATACCATTTTTAAAATGAACTGAATACACTCTATCTTTTTTATATGCCTGTGAAGTCACCTCCATAGTTAAGTACTTAAGATTAGATATTTTTGCCTCATAAAAAAGTCTGTGTAGCTCCAAAGCCTCTGGCGTAGTTAAATGCGACTCACTGTCAGTAATTTTAGTATATGTTGATACTGTACTAATTAAAGCATTCCTAGACTTTGTATATTCATCTAAAATATTACTTAGAAAAAAAGTTACTGTAGTTTTTCCTTTTGTTCCAGTAATTCCAATAGTCTCTATATCCTCATATGCGTGGTTATAAAATTCAGAGGCAACTACTGCCATTGCTCTTGAGATGTCATTTACAATTATGTAGTCACATAAATCACTTATATACTTTTTTTCTGAAATATATGCTACAGCGCCTCTAGATATAGCAATAGATAAATACTCTTCTTTGTAATTTACTCCTTTACAAAAAAATAATGTATTTTCTTTTATATCTCTAGAATCAAATGATAAGTAATTAATTTTTTTCTCCTCTATACTTTTTTCTACTACTAAATTCTCATTTTCAAGCAAATGTAAGATTTTAGTTAGTGACATTTCTAAATCCATACTAATCTTCCCCTTTATTTAGACCAAGCGCTAAGAAATTATATAGTATTTCCCACGCAAAAAAACTTGTTACATCACTAGAATCTTGAAGTGGGTTAAGCTCTACTAAATCAAAGCCGCACACTTTAAACTCTTTTAAAGCCCTTATTATATCTAAAGTTTTCATAAAGTCTATTCCGTTATATTTTGGCGTGCCAACTCCCTCACTATACGCAACATCTAAAGAATCCATATCGAAAGTTACATATATTCCATCGCAGCCCTCAAATTTTTCTCTTAAAACTTTAAGTACTTCATCTTTATCCATTTTATTAAACTCATTTGCAGTAATATGTGTTATACCTTTTTCTACAGCAAAGTCGTGCCATACTCTATTTACTATTCCTCTTACACCAATAGTTACCATGTTTTTTCCATCAACATACCCTTCATTTATTAAATGAGTAAACTGATTAGAGTGAAGTATTCTTGGAAAATACTCATAATCTGGCTCTGTATCATTATGTGCATCGAACTGAAGAAGTCCCATCTTTTTATACTCCCCACCCTTTTTTGTGCCTATAAACGAACCATATGTTATTGAGTGGTCTCCGCCAATGAATATAGGGAAAGTTGTCTTTCTAATTAGCTCTGCATTTTTAGCTAAGCTTTCTAAAGTCTTTTCTTGATTTCCAGCATATATATCTAAATCCCCTAAATCGCATATTTTTAGTTTATTTGTTTTAACATACTTCCTATTATCATAATCATAACACTCCATGCCATCTAATCTTTTCCACATAGAGTGCTCCCTTACTGCCCTTGGTGCGTACTGCATCCCAAGCCTATATGTAGCACCCATCTCATCTGGAACTCCAAGAACTGCCACATCATAATCCTTAACTTTATCAATACTTACGTAGTCACTACCTGTAAACGTAGCAATACCAGTATGTCTTAAATCATCTTCTCTTCCTAGCATTTTATATACCTCCTAAAAAATTTCATGCTAGAATAGATTATATCATTAAAAATCGTTAAAGTAAATACAAAAAAATGTAACTAAATAATTAGTAGCATAATAATTGTAAAAGTCAATATAAAATCAATAAAAAAATAATACCTGTTACACTTGTTATTCCATACAGATATTGTATGTTTATATATAAAAAGAAAAAGTAGCTTAAAATCTAAGCTACCCTTTCTTTTTATTCAATCTCCCCATTCTTTGTCAGCAAACATATACTCACACCTCCTATAAAGAATATTTAAAGCAAATAATAATTTTTACCCTTGCTCTGCTCGAAGGACTTTGTTTAATCTTTCAATTTTCATATCACTTCTTTTTATAAGTACCTTATTACTACAATAGAAAAAAGCGATATTGTCAATTTTATACTTTTCCTCTACTTTTGCTATTTTTCCAGCTCTTACCATTGACTCTAAAATTTCCTTCTCATAGTCAAACAGACTATATACAAGTTCTGCCATAACCCGCGCTGGTAAATAACTCACTCCTATCCGTATTGCAGCTCGATTTGGATCATATGCTGTAATATGAATAGCATAATTTTTTTCCCTTACAACTACATTCCTAAAATTATCTACTTCAAACTTTGGCATATTAATCCCTCCTATAACAAAATTTTATTATCTTCTCATAGTATATTACTACATAGTTAATTTTATCACTAGTAATATGTATTGTCAAATAGTTTTTTATATATAACCAAAGAAAAACAAGCTAGAATTCTAAATTCTAACTTGCTTTGTAAATCCAAAGATTACTTTCTTATTCCAAGTTTTGCTACGATATCTCTGTATCTTTCGATATCTTTTTCTTGAAGATAATTCAAAAGCTTTCTTCTGTCACTTACCATCATGAATAGTCCACGTCTTGAGTGATCATCCTTTTTATGAACTTTTAGATGCTGAGTAAGTTCAGATATTCTTTCAGTAAGAAGTGCTATTTGTACTTCTGCTGAACCAGTATCACCTTCAGAACGTGCATAAGTTTTTAATATTTCAGCTTTTCTTTCCTTTGTCATGACTTTTTCCCTCCTTTACTTATGACTTCGCCTTAAACTAAGAAACAATTAAGAGGATTATTGAATCTGAGTAAAAGGTAATATATGTAAAAACAATTTCTTGTTATTACCAACTTTAATTTAAAAATATGGATATGGGTCAACAGCAACGCCATTAATTCTTATCTCAAAATGTAAATGGTTACCTGTTGAATTTCCCGTTGTTCCTTCTGCTGCAATTGTTTGCCCCATCTTTACGGTAGTTCCAGCTGACACATACAGTGCACTACAGTGTGCGTACCATGTAGCAACTCCATTTCCATGGTCTATTTTTAGCATGTATCCATAAGCACCGCCCCAACCTGAAAATGTTACTAATCCGTCTTTGTATGCATATATAGGGTCGCCACCTCTACCTGCTATATCCATACCTGTATGAAGTGAGCCCCACCTATATCCAAATGGTGAAGAAATATACGTAGCAGTAGTTGGCCATACACCACCGCTGTGCAGCAGCAGCTGCTGCAACATCAACTGATACAGTAGCATTTGTTGTCTGTGAAGAATAGTTATATGTAACTACTGGAACAACAGGCTTGTTTTTTTCAATTACATCTTTTACTATTTCCTCTGCTGTTTCAATAGAAGTCATTTCACCTATTTCTTCTACCTTTTCTTCTTTAATTTCTGTTTCTACATCTGGTACTTCTGCTGCAATTTCTGCTACCTTACTTGTTGCATCATCTTTATTTTTAAATACCATCTTTTCTTCATCTTCTATATATACTTTATAAATACTATATTCTGATTTTACAAACTCACCTAAACTAGAGTATACATTTTGCGAAGATATAAGTGAATTTTTTATATAACATTTCTCAAATACTGGTTCTTCTTCTAAGTATACTTTCGCAGTATCTGATACACTTTTTTTATCAATTATAAGTGTGTTATATACATCTTCAAACTCTTCATCATTACTAAAGTAGCCTATAAAACTATCACCTATTGTTACTCTATATGTAGGTATATATCTATTCATAACTGTAATAACTACAGCCGCAAATGACAAAACTAATAAAAACGTTGTAGAAAATATGAATTTAAGTGCGCTAAAGAGCGCCCCTTTCTTTTCCATAACTATAAATTAGCACCTTCCTTAACTTTAATACCAAAGTATTATAGCACATTTTATGTAATTTGTCAAACTTAAGTAACCTAAGCTAAAAATATCATTATATCAATATTTTTAAATTATATGTTAGTTTTATTACATATATTACCAAATTCAACAAATATTTCCTGTTTATGATAAAATTATAACATGAATATTATTTTTTTCAATTTATTTTAACTTATTTTATCAAATATTTTGCTTTTTCATATTTTATGTAGTATAATATTTGTGGAAGTTTATATTATTTAATAGTGAGAGGAGGGAATTTTACATGTTTTCTTCATTACCTATTTGGCTAATTTGGCTTATAATCTGTGGCTTTTGCTTGATAGCTGAAATTTTTACGGTATCTTTTATGATGCTATGGCCTGGAATAGCTGCCGCTATTGTAGCTGTTTTATCACTATTTAATATTCCACTTGAAGTGCAAATTTCAATTTTTTCAATTTTAACTATTCTAGCATTTATATTTATAAAGCCACTAACTAAAAAGTTATTTAAGTCTAATGATAAGGTGTCTACAAATATAAATTCAGTAATTGGAAAAACTGGAGTGATTACTCTTGATATAACCGGTGCTTTAGGTCAAGGACAAATAAAAGTTTTAGGAGAAGTTTGAACCGCAATTTCTGATAGTGGTGAGGATATAAAAGCTGGTGAAACAGCTGTAGTTACCGGAATTGATGGGGTAAAACTAAAAGTTAAGAAATCATAAGTTAAGGAGGAAATTTTTATGGTATTTTTAATTGTAATTCTTATTATACTTGCAATTGTTATACTTTTTTCAATAAAAGTAGTTAAACAAGCTGAAGTATATATTATTGAAAGATTTGGTAAATATTACAAAACGGCTAGTGCAGGACTTAATTTAATTGTTCCTTTCGTTGATAAGGTAAGAGCTGTTGTAAGTCTTAAACAGCAAACAATGGACGTTCCACCACAAGGTGTTATCACAAAAGATAACGTTACTATAACAATTGATACAGTTGTGTTCTATCAAATAATGGACCCAGTTAAAGCTGTATATGAAATTGAAAGTCTTCAAAAAGGTATTGGTTACCTTGCAATTACAACTATAAGAGATATAGTTGGTAAAATGGACTTAGATAGTACTTTTAGTTCAAGAGATTCTATTAACATTCAACTTCGTCAAGTTCTAGATGATGCAACTGATAAATGGGGTTGTAAAATTGATAGAGTTGAAATAAAAGATATTAAGCCACCAGTTGATATTCGTGATGCAATGGAAAAACAGATGAACGCTGAGAGAACAAAAAGAGCAGCAATTCTTGAAGCTGAAGGTAAAAGACAAGCAGATATTACACTTGCTGAGGGTAAAAAACAGTCTTTAATTTTAGAGGCTGAAGCTGATAGAGAGTCTAGTATTAGACGTGCTCAAGGTTTAAGAGAAGCTAAAATATTAGAAGCTGAAGGTACTGCTGATGCTATAAAGAAAGTTGCAGATGCAAAGGCTAAGGAAATTGAACTTGTATATTCTGCAATAAAAAATAGTAACCCTGATGAAAATATCATTGCTATAAAATCTTTAGAAGCTATGCAAGAAGTTGCAAAAGGTCCTGCAAATAAAGTATTCATTCCATTTGATACTTCTAAAACTCTAGGAGCTTTAGGTGCTGCATCTGATATTCTAAAAAAATCATAATAAAGAAAAAAATAATAAAATAACTTTGCTAATCAAGAAATAGCAAAGTTATTTTTTTATTTAATCTATGCTTCTGTTATTATCTACTTGTCTTTTATTTAAATCTCCGCAAATAATGATACATAGAACATGCAGTCATTGCTTCTGCACTTTTTTCAGGGGACATTTTACATGGACATACATGAATCCTTTCTAGTTTACATGTACAAGTATTAATATCATTATGCATGCAACTATCTACATTACAGTCTATTTTTTGATCATTTTCCATTTTAATTACCTCCTAATTATATATTCTCTACCCTTTTTTAGCAATTATTCATTTTTAAGTAAAATTTTTCATGTCAAATTTTGCAAAACAAAAATTTTTATTTTTTGTCATTTTTTGTTTATTTTTAATATATAATTTGAAATAATATTTACATGGATACGTTTGTAATATATCAGATGCTCCACTTAGGATATTGTTTATAAAGTTATTATTTCAATATTTGTAAGTGAGGTGGTAATATGTACTAAAGAGAAAAATACTATTTTTTAATCATATTGCTCTTATTTATGCTAGTTTTTATACTCTTAATTCACACTCTATTTTTAGCATAAAAAACATCTGAAATTAATAAATTATTAATTATTAATTTCAGATATTTTCAAACCAATATCCTAAAAAGGGTATACGTTTGACTCAAGCCACTTTCAAACGTATCCTTTTTTTGTTATATTCAAAAACATATAACAAAATCTAAGATACTTATTTTCTAACACATTCTTTTTTATTATGCAAGCATTTTCAAGAAAAAAGTAATATAATTTATATAAAAATTAACACAACACGTATTAATAATTTTATTTGTATGATTTTAGTTATAATACTACCAATCTAAGAGTAACTAAATCATTTCATTTTATCTCTCAAACTTCTATGATAAGTTATTACAAATCTATGAATCTCATCTTGAAGGAAAGTTATAAAGTTTAGGGTTCTTTTTGATAAATTAGTATACTCCTCTCCCTCACTATTTATAAGTCCTCTAGTTCTATGTTTATCATTTTTTACCATACCACAAATTAAAATATCTATTCCAGCTTCATTTACTGCCTTTTTTGCTGCATTTACCTGAGTTATACCTCCATCTATAAACATAACATCAGGGTATTCCCACTCTGGATGCGACATCCTTCTTTTTATAACCTCATACATACACAGTGGGTCATTTTGAACTAAAGTCGACTTTATCTTAAACTTTCTATACATTTTTTTGTTTAAATATCCATCATCACATCTAATCATTGCTCCAACAATATAGTCATTTCTTAAGTTAGATATATCATAGCACTCAATACTCGAAAAATCTTCCTTTAATATTGTCTTAAGCTCTGCAAGCTTATCAAGTTCTTTCTCACTTAAATTAATTGTTATGTTATTTTCAGTCATTTCTATTAGTTTTAGCTTACTTCCCTTTTTAGGAACAATGACTTCTACTTTTTCTAAAAGTCCATCTAAAAGTTTGCTGTTTTCATCATTTAATTTAATATATATCTTATCAGGCATATCTGGATTTTTAGTATAATACTGACTTATACACGAAAGTAAAATCTCTTCTTTTTCTTCTTCCTCTACTTCGTTTATTTTTAAATTATCATGTACTATAATCTTGTACCCTCTTATCTTAAATATTTGAATATATAACGTTTCTTTATTTAAAATATATCCTACAATATCTGTATTTATTTCATTTAAGTTAGAAACATTTTGTTTTTCATTTACTTTTTCAATTGCAACAAGTCTATCTTTTAATTTGGCCGCTTTTTCAAACTCTAATTTTTCTATTAAAGTATCTATTTCTTTTTTTATTTCATTTCTAATTTCTGCATTTTTACCATTTAAAAACATGATTACTTGCTTTATCATTTTTCTATATTCTTCTTCATCTACATCTTTTTTACATGGCCCTATGCATCTTCCTATATCATAGTACAGACATGGCTTTATATTTTTATTCTTTTCTAGATTATATTTGCATCTCTTAAGTGGGAATATTTCTTTTATTAAAGTCATTACTTCCCTTATACTCTTAACACTTGTGTATGGTCCAAAATACATAGACCCATCTTCAATTTTTCTTCTTGTTGTAAACATCCTAGGGTACTTTTCCTTTGTGGTTATTTTAAGATATGGATATGTCTTATCGTCTTTTAGCATTACATTAAATTTTGGATTAAAATTCTTTATATAATTACACTCTAAATTTAACGCTTCAACCTCATTATTTGTAACAATATATTCTATATTTTCAACCAGTGTTGTCATTTTCATAATTCTAGCAGATTTTGGATTTTTGTTGAAATACTGACTCACTCTTTTTCTTAATGATATTGCCTTACCTACATATATAATTGTGCCACTTTTATCTTTCATCATATATATTCCAGGATTTAGTGGTATGTTTTTTATTATTCCTTTTATTCTCTTTATTCTTTCTTCTTCTTCCATTTTTTATTCCTCTTTACACTCTACCTTAGTAAAGATTATACATGACTTTATTATATTTTTCAATATCCACCTTGATTTTACATAATAATTTTGATATAATGCTTATACAAAAAAATTGTATAAGGTGCTAAATATGCACTTTAACAAATCTAAATTAAATTTAAGGAGGAACTATCTATGTTCGTTAAAAGAAAGTTTAACGTACTTTATGAAGGAAGAGTTTTTGACTCTATAATGCATAATATTTACTACGGAGAAACAGATATCGGAGCATCTGATGTTCATTCATTTAAGAAATACTTAGATAATATATCAGAAAATCCTTCAGAATATGAAGAAAATAACGATGTAAAAAAAGATACCTATTTTATAGGTCGTAATAAGCTACACTATTTTAATAAGGAGTGCCCCATAATTACTTATGAAAGTGAAAGTAGAAAAAATATAAATGCAATTGTAAAAAGAATTTCAGTTTCTGTCGTAATATCCGGCATTGAAGCCTCTGACTTTTCTTTCAATAGTGGCAGTCCAAAATCAATTTTTTTGCAACCTGAAAGCGATATTTTTATATCATACTTCACAGATTTATACGGTGTAAATCAAATTATATATAATTACCAAATCCATCATATGCTACTTTCTAATCCTCATGTATTTGTAACAAAAGAAGGCGTTATTATTCTTTTCAATAGGGATGAAATTTTTGCAACTATTGATATGATAAATCATACTCCTATTGAGATAAAAAATGATCTGTATGATAAAATTCGCACAATTGAGATAAATGATGATGATTCAATAAGTATTACTATACATAACAAAGTGCTCGAACGTAAAGTAAATTTAAGGCTCAAAATATGCTTAAATGACCCTGATAATATTTTGCACTATGAAATTATATAACTATTAACTACCAGTGGAAAAGTTATTTCCACTGGTGCTTTTATATTTGTATATTTTTTAGTATGCCTATTTATTAACAATGTAGAAATTTCAAACATATAGAAACAAATGAGATATAACAGAAAAAAGTTTATAGTTACTGCTACAATCAAAAACATTATTGTATACTTTTTTACTTATTTTCTCACTATTTACTCCTTTATCACTTTATCTATTAATAACTAAACTCTAGTTACTATGAGCTTTACGTAACTACTACATTTGTTGCTCCACATAGGAAATTTTCAATACTTTAGCTTGTTTTCCTTACTATCCTTACTATTACAAATTATGCATTTTTTTCTTTACATTTTACAAAAACTGTGGTAATATACTATGTAGTAAGTTTTTTTATCTTGCTATCAAAACTTTAAGTATTACTTTTATTTATATATGTTACTAATCTAATTTTTATTTAATATTACTTTAATATTTTTTACTTAATGTGTTATAGTATTAGATTCTAAAATTCTAATTTCTGCATATTTCGTGCAAATAATCTGACTAAAAAAACTAAAATTGATAGAAAAAATTTAGACAATAATAATTTAATAATTATTTACAAAATAATGACGTAAATCTATTTTATACTAACATTTATAGTAAGTATAGATGTTTTGTTTTTATCTAATAATTAACATCTCTATTAATGTTATATCTAAGTATTAATATATTCATTTCTAGCCTCTCATATATTAACTACTTTTATTCTAAATATTTCTATTAAATTTTTTAGATTATGAAAATTAAAAATACCTATATAATTCAAAAATATACTTTTAGTATTGATTTTTTAAAAGAAATGATATAAAATAAAGGAGGAAATGTATATGGATTTAGAAAAAAAGAAAAATGAAAAGAAGGAGCTAAACGCTAAAAATGACGTTATATTCAAGGAGTTATTTTCTAAAAAAGGAAATGAAGATTTATTAATTGATCTTTTATCAAATATACTTGGAGAAAAAATAACTAAAATTGATATAACAAAGGATGTATCACTAAATAGAGATGTCTATGGTGAAAAATATGGTATCTTAGATATTGGTGCTGAAATTGACGGTAAAAAATACGTAGATATTGAAATGCAAGTAGCAGAAGATCATTATTTATTAGAAAGACTTGAATATTACGCAAGTAAAAGGATTTCACATGATCTAGAAAGCGGACATGGATATAACGAGCTAAGGGAAGTAATAGAAATAGCTTTGGTCGATTATATAATGTTCCCTGATTTAAAAACTGCTATGCATAAAAGTTTAAGAGTGCTAAACGAAGATAGAAATTATGAGTTAAAGAGCCTTCATAAAGAAATTATAGTAGAGATGCCCAAAATGAGTAGTGAGCGGAAGTGGTATAAGTGAAGAACTTATGAGGTGGCTGACTTTTCTAAACCATGATAACATGGAAGGAGTAAAAGACGCTATGAAAAAAAACGAAAAGATAAAAAAGGCTGAGGAAGAAATGCAGTATTTAACTGGTGATGAAGAAGTTAGAAGAATAGCTGAACTTAGGGAAAAGTATTTGAAGGATATAAGTACAGCACAAGCAACTGGTGAAGATATTGGATTTGATAAAGGATACGATAAAGGATATGATAATGGATATGATAATGGATATGATAATGGATATGATAATGGAAAAGTAGAAAATGAAATAAATACCATAATATCTATGTATGAAGATGGATTAGAAGTTCCTAGAATAGCTAGAATTATTCATAAAACTGAAGAAGAAATTAATAGAATAATTAAAGAAAATACCAATTAAATAATGAAAGTGATATAAGTGAAGAACTTATTCATTGGCTGACTTTTCTAAACCATGATAACATGGAAGGAGTAAAAGACGCTATGGCAAAAAATGAAAAGATAAAAAAGGCTGAAGAAGAAATGCAGTATTTAACCGGTGGTGAAGAAGTTAGAAGAAGGGCAGAACTTAGAGAAAGATATTTAAAAGAATTAAGTACGGCACAGGCAACTGGTGAAGATATTGGAAAAATAGAAACAGAAATAAAAACCATAATATCTATGTATAAAGATGGACTAGAAGTTTCTAGAATAGCTAGGATTATGTCTAAAACAGAAGATGAAATTAATAGAATAATTCAGGAAAATACTAAATAAAATAACTACTTAGAATATATGTTATTTTCTTTATTACAATGTATTTTTAATAATAAAACTGTATAAAAAGTTCAAAAAGAAGTAACTTTTTTGATATGATTATACTTAAAATTATGGTTATAATACTACTTATTTCTTTAATATTTATAGCATTAATTAGAAGAGACATCTAATTTAAACTTATTTTAGATATCTCTTCTTTTATTTTATGCTATATAGTAGAAAATAAGCTAATTTAATTATGAATAATGCACATATAAAATAAATATAAGATCTATTCAAAATTTGCTTTAATGATTTTTTCACTTGCTTTTTCTATAAAAAGGTAGTATTTTCAAAAAAATAAAATACTGTTTCTATAGTTTAATTATTATCATTTAAATTATCAATTTTTATCACTATAAAACATTAAAACTAAAATTACCCTAATGCTATAACATTCATAACTATTTTAAACTAACCCATTAATTCACTATTTTCTTTATTTCTTCAATATATTTTTTAGTAGTTTGATATCCCAAATTTGCCATATAATTAATTTTACTGCAGTCAAGTGTCATTACGCCAGTTGCATCAATATTTAAAGTAAAATCTGCATTTTTAAGTTCAAATTTTTTTATTTCCTCTGTCATTATATCAAATGAGCTAAGCGTTATATCTATCATATTACAATTTTCATTAATTCTAGATGATTTGTTAGAAGTAAAACTTACTGCAATAACTTTATCTGCTCCCATATCTTTAAGTATTTTAATAGGGCAACCAACCTTAACTCCTCCATCTACCAAAACATTTCCATTTATATATTTAGGTTCAAATACAGCAGGAATACTACTACTAGCCCTTACAATTTCAGGCAAAAAGCCATTTCTTTTAAATTTAGCACCAAATGATGTATCAAAACTACTACTATACCTAAGAGGCCTATTTATATAATATATCGTCTCTCCTGTATAAATATCTACTGCTGGCACAGCAAGTGGAAATTTAACATCAGCTATATCAAAAACACCTTTTCTTTTACACATCTCATAAAGCGCATTTTCTAAATTTCTACCTTTAGCTAGACCTTTAAGCTTAAGTCTACCAGTAAATGCCAGACTCATAAGCTTAAAAGGAATTTTTCTATCATAATCAGTAATTGTCTTACAATAACTTTTATACATTGCAAGAATCTGAATTGGGCTGTACCCTATTGCATACATTGAAGCAACAATACTTCCACTACTACTACCGGAAATATAGTCTACCTTTATTCCTTCTTCTTCTAAAGCCTGCAACACTCCAATATGTGCTGCCCCCTTTATTCCACCTGCCTCTAAAGCAATTCCTAGCATTCTACTCCACCTCCTTCTCATATATTTTATGAGAAGGATTTTACAAATTGTGAAAAAAGAAGCCAATTACGGCTCCTTTTAACTATATCTTCCCAATAAATAATAGCTGTATCACTACATATTCATTGTGACTATTTATCTATATGTATGTATGAACACTTATTATGCATACATTCTTTATCTACGACCTTACCAAGCCGACTTTTGCTTGCCGGTCTAAAGTCCGGCTTTTTTTTTTTTTTTTTTTTGCACGCTAAATTTTTACTGCCTCAATTACTTTACTGCCATATTTTAGCTAATTTCCAATTCAAGAACTACCGTTTGATATTTACCTAAGACCCAAGAGAAACTACTGGGCAGACCCCATACGTGGCGTCGATGGATTGGTACACGTGGGCGTCGTAGCCGCGCACAAAAAGCACGATGATATTGCCAGAGCAAGACGGAGAGGCCAGCCACCAGTAATATGAACCACTTGTCATAAATATGTTATTTGGTCC
>JAFVCY010000019.1 GCA_017478805.1 Clostridia bacterium | reverse complement strand
TAATTCGTAGATATAAAATAGCACTATAACTAAAATCACAGTTATAGTGCTATTTTGCTATACTAAGGTATGTAGAAAGAGTAACAAAAGTATAGGTGTCTTTTAAAGTATCTACCAGCCTTATTGCTGCATCTACACTTGTTTCATATATGTCATGCATAAGTATGATGTTGTTGCCTGTTATGTATTTAAGTGTGTAGTTATATGTTTTATCAGTGTTTCTAAAGCTCCAATCTTTAGAGTCAACATCCCAAGTAACAGATGTAAGATTTAAGTCAAGAAGTAGATTTTTTACTCTTGTATTTGTCATGCCATAAGGTACTCTAATAATATTTGTATCTTTTCCTGTTACTTCTTTTATAATCTCTCTTGTTTTAGTTATATCTTCAGTTATCTCTTCGTTAGATAGTTTAGTAAAAAGAGCGTGGCTATAGCTATGAATATTTATTTCATTGTAAATAGCTTCTTTTTTTAGAATGTCTTCTTTGTTTGCTACGTTTTGACCAAGAATAAAGAAGGTAACAGGGATATTTCTTTCATGCATGGCATCAACTAATTTTTCAGTGTATTTTCCTGGTCCATCATCAAATGTAAGTACTAAGAGCTTTTTTTCGTTATATAGCATAGTTAACTTTTCTAACTCTTCATTTCCTTTATTTTCTTCTTTAGTGTATATTTCTACTTTCTCATCATTTTTAGGTATAGTGTAACTTTTTATATTTTTCTTACTGTTATAATAGTATATAAGCGTAAGGAGAGTAGATATTATGACAAATAAAATTATATATAATGTTTTTGTTTTAATAAATATTTTCATACTACATTATATGCGATGAAATATAGGGTATTCGAAGAAATATGTCGAAAATATTACATTGATTACACAGTTGTTAAAAAATTTCACAAAAAAATCTTTAATATTACAAATAATACTAGAAATTTTCAAAGTATGTGGTATAATTGATGTGAAAATAATTAAGTAAGGAGAAGAAATTTATGGAAGAGGAAAGAAAAATACTAATTGTTGATGATGAAAAATCTATTGTAGACATTTTAAAGTACAATTTAGAGAAGGAAGGGTATAGAATTTATGAAGCATATGATGCGGATGAAGCAGTTGAAAAAGCACTAGACATTTATCCTGATTTAATAATGCTAGATGTAATGCTTCCAAAGTCAGATGGATTTACTGTATGTAGAAGACTTAGACAAGAGAACTTAAATTGCCCAATTATTATGCTAACAGCAAGAGAAGATGTTGTTGATAAGATAATAGGTTTAGAGCTTGGTGCAGACGACTACATGACGAAGCCTTTTGTAATTCGTGAGGTTATTGCAAGAATAAAAGCGAATCTTAGAAAATATGTAAAACCAGAAGCTAGCATAAAGCGTGAAGAAAATGAAGATAATGGTTTTTATATAAAAGATATGCATGTTGATGCTAAAAATTATTTAGCAACTGTAAATGGCAAGCTTATTGACTTAACTACTAAAGAATTTGAACTATTAAAGCTCTTAGCTACTTCTCCAAATGAAGTATTTACAAGAGAAAGAATACTAAAGACTATATGGGGATACGACTATTATGGTGATGCAAGAACTGTTGATGTAACAGTAAGAAGACTTAGAGCAAAAATAGAGCCAAATACTTCAGCACCTAAATATTTGCTTACAAAAAGAGGAATGGGGTACTACGTTACTCTTAAATAATAATTATAGAGAAGGTGGTGCAAAAATTAATAGCACTTCCTTCTTCTTTTCGGAGGATAAAATTTTATGAAAAATACAATAAAAGGAGCTATAGTAGTTGCTGCCTCCATTATTACAATTATTGTATATGTATCACTGTTTTTGTTTATAAAATTTGGGCTGATAACTGTAGATAACTTCTTTTCACCGATAAATATTATTTGGTTTTTATTTCTCATAATAATATCATATATAATATTTAGCTTTTTATCAAAAGAAATTACAAGACCTATAAATAAGCTCATAAGAAACATGAGAGGACTTTTAGATGGAAGAGTAATAGAATCTAAAAAGATAAAAGAAGATGTTAAGTTTGTAGAAATTGATAGGTTAATGGACAGATACCTATCAATGCTAGAGCTTATAAAACGCAATAACCTAGACTTAAACAGTCAGCAGAGTAAAACAGAGATAATACTAGAGCAGATGGCAGATGGCGTTATAGCCTTTTCAATAACCAAAGATATAGTTCATATGAACTTATCAGCAAAAGAACTACTTGGAATTGATGAAAGATTTAATACATTTGAGAAGATAATGATAAAACTTGGAATAGAAGTAGACTTTACACAGATTATGTATTTACCAAAGCAAAAATCTGAAACGTGCAGACTAACTACTGAAGACACAGTATTAAATATAGCGTTTAGACCATTTTTCAATAGTGGGGATATACCTGTTGGCGTTATAATGGTAATTCGTGATATAACTGAAAGAGAAAAATTAGATAATATGAGAAAGGAATTTGTTGCAAATGTATCTCATGAGTTAAAAACTCCGCTTACCTCTATAAAAGGATACTCTGAAACAATGATGATGTCAGATGACCTTCCAAAAGAGACCGCACATGAATTTTTATCAGTTATATATAAAGAAGCAAATAGGATGGACAAGCTAGTGCATGACCTCCTTCAGCTTTCTAAATTCGACTATGGAAAAGCATCAATTAAAATGGACAATTTTACTATTTCGGAACTTGCTAAAAATGTAATAGCTAAAATGCAGTTTACAGCAAGCCAAAAAGAGCATACTTTAACAGGACATTTTTCAAGTGGTATAAAGGTATATGCAGACAAAGCATCTATAGAGCAAGTTTTAGTAAATATAATTAGTAACAGTATAAAGTATACACCAGATGGTGGAAAAATAGATTTATACATTGAAGAAAAAGAAGATAGTGTAGAAATAAGAGAAATAGATAATGGAATGGGAATACCAGAAAAAGACTTAAAACTTATATTTGAAAGGTTCTATAGAGTTGATAAAGCACGTTCAAGACAAATGGGTGGAACAGGTCTAGGACTTTCAATTGTTAAAGAGATAATTGCAAGTAATGATGGAAAGATAGATATAAAATCTGAAGTAGATAAGGGAACAGAGATTATTATAAATCTTCAAAAGGCAAAATAGAAATAAAATAGAAGTAAAATAGAAGTAAGTAGCTATGAATAAGTCATGGCTACTATTTTTCTATGTACATATCTAATTTTTTATGATATAATATGGTATATATTTTATTATATATTTGGGGGTATTTAATTGAAAATTTTTGAAACACATGCACACTATGATGATGAGAAATTTAATGATTCAAGAGAAGAAGTATTAAAAAAAGTTGTAGATGTAGGAATAGAAAGAATAGTAAATGTAGCTTGTGATTATGATTCATGCATATCAAGTTATAATCTTGCTAAGGAGTATGATTATATATATTATACCATTGGAGTGCATCCATATGAGGCAGAAAATTTTGAGATTTCTAAACTTGAAGAAATATATGACTCTTTAGATAAAACTAAACTTGTAGCAGTAGGTGAAATAGGACTAGATTATTCGCATGATGATGTGAATTTAGAAGTAAAAGAAACGCAAAAGAAGGCATTTATTCAGCAGATAGCATTTGCTAAAAAGCACTCCTTACCTATAATCATACATACAAGAGATGCATCACTAGATACATATAGCATTTTAAATGATTATACAGATGAAAAGGATAAAATCCTGCTTCACTGCTTTTCTCCAACTGATGATTTAGTTAAGTTTACTCTTTCAAGAGAAAAATGCTTAGTAGCATTTGGTGGGAATATAACATATAAAAGGAAAGAATCATTTTTTACATATTTAAACATGATTCCAATGGAGAAAATAGTAATTGAAACAGATAGTCCGTATCTTCCACCAGAGCCTAAAAGAGGAACTATAAATGATTCATCAAATTTAGTAATAATAGCAAAAAAACTTGCAGAGTTTAAAGGAATAACAGCTGAAGAAGTAGCAAAGATTACATATGAAAATGCATCTTGGTTTTATAACATATAATTTTTTATAACTGGAGATGTAGAATATTTTAGAGTACAAAATAACTTTTCTTTAAATTAAGAAAAAGTATATAAATTGATGGAAAATTTAAAAATTAGGTGTTATAATACTTAAAGAAAATGAATAAAAAGTATAAATTTGGTGGAATAATTGTTTTGGAAATAAAAGAAAATAGAGAGAGTAATATGTGCACAATTGAAGGTATTGAAAATGCAAATCATATTTTAACAGATTTTTGGAATACTATTAATAATGTAGAAAAAATAAGTTCAAATATATTAGTTGATGAAGATGTAAAAATTATGAACATTGATAAGAAACAAGTTATAGTAATAAGAGTTCCAAGAGTAAGTAGAAGGAACAAACCAGTATATATTAATAATAATCCATTTGTAGGAACATATAAAAGATTTCATGAAGGAGATTATAAATGTGCAAAAAATGAAGTAAGGGCAATGATAAGTGAAGCAAATGAGACAACAAAAGATAAAATTATATTAGAAGAATATGATATTACCAATATAAATAAGGATACTTTAAAATATTATAGAATTAGATTTAGAATATATAAGGGAGAGTCACATGAATGGAATAAATTAGATGATGAAGAATTTTTATATACGTTAAATGCGGCAGATAGAAAAACAAAAAACTAACAATAGCTGGATTATTGATGTTTGGAAATGAAAAAGATATAGTAGAAATATTTCCTGATTATTTTTTAAATTACAGGGAAGTTCAGAATGATAGTAATATGGAAAGGTGGAAAAATAGAATTACTTCTTGGGATGATAGTTGGACTGGTAATTTATGGGATTTTTTTTTTTTTTTTTTT
>JAFVCY010000018.1 GCA_017478805.1 Clostridia bacterium | reverse complement strand
GGATTAATAATTAATTTT
Organism: Clostridia bacterium; assembly: GCA_017478805.1. GTDB lineage: Bacteria > Bacillota > Clostridia > TANB77 > CAG-465 > RGIG5057. The sequence continues at coordinate 6,878 of JAFVCY010000018.1, read as the reverse complement.
ATTTCTTTTTTTCAAAATGATTTGTAAAATAAATTATTATGATATATAATATATACCGGTGAAATTAATGAGAGAAGAGAATGTAAGAAAAAAAGAAGAAAGTGCAGATAAGAAAAGAAGAAAGAAAATATTCTTGTATGCAGTTATTTTAGTACTTTCAGTTATAGCAGTGTATTTTTTAACAACATATATTTTAACAATAACTAAAGTAATTAATCAAGGGTATTTTAGGATAAATGATTTTGTGATTACTTCTACAGTTGAAGTAGAAGAAGTTATAGAAAATGGTGTAAGTGAAGAAAAAGTAGCAGAAGATAATGAAATAGAAAATGAACTTGAAATATCCAAAGAATTATCACTTAATATATCACAAAAAAATACTTTTTCTCTGCTCGTGCCAAAAGCAGAAGAAGCAAAGATTGATAGAATCTACTTAAGTGATGTAAAAGTAATAGATGAGGAAGAAATATATTATATAAATAGTGGAAACGAAGAAAAAATATCTAATAACGATTTAGAAATTAAATACAGTGAAGAAGAAAATGAATATTTACTTGAATTTTCATTATTAAATAAAAATATACTTGAAAATGTAAAGCTACCAGATAATGTAGATACTATAGTATATGACGGAACATTACTTAAGACACTAAACTATGATGTAGAGAATCTAAAATATCATTTTTCAGCTAGATTAAATATTGTAGACTCAATGGGAAGAATATCATATACAGATATATCTTTGGAGCTTCCAAAAGGAGAGCTTGGAAATAGCGGAATAGTAATTGAAAGAGAAAATTTAGAAGAATATACTTTAAAATTAAAACAAAAATACTTGCAATTTTAGAAAAATTGTTATATAATCATTTAAGTACTGAGCAATAGAGCTTCTAGTGAACCTTGTCAGATCCGGAAGGAAGCAGCAATAGCTGGTAAGTCTTTATGTGCTTAGTACTTTTTGTATTTTTTAAGGAGAATAAGTTATGGGATACATAGCATTATATAGAAAATATAGACCTACAGTTTTTTCAGATGTGGTGGGGCAAGAAAATGTAACAACGATATTAAAAAGCCAAATAATAGCAAATAAAATATCTCATGCATATATATTTAGCGGAACAAGAGGTACTGGAAAAACATCTAGTGCTAAAATATTTGCAAGAGCAATAAACTGTGAAAGCCCAGTTAATCGGTGAGCCATGTAATAAATGCGCGTCTTGCTTAAGCATACTTTCAGGAGAAAATACAGATGTAGTAGAAATGGATGCTGCATCTAATAACAGTGTTGAAAATATTAGGCAAATAAGAAATGAAGTAATGTATGCATCAACTACCTCAAAGTACAAAGTGTATATTATCGATGAGGTACATATGCTTACAACATCTGCATTTAATGCACTTTTAAAGACACTAGAGGAGCCGCCTGAAAATGTAGTATTCATTTTAGCAACAACAGAGCAGCATAAGATACCTGTAACTATACTTTCAAGATGTTTAAGATTTGACTTCTTAAGAATTAGCCAGGAAAATATAATGAAGAGGCTAGAATATGTCCTAAAAGAAGAAAATATAGAATATGAAGAAGAGGCAGTAAAATATATAGCTAAACTTGCAGAAGGAGCTCTTCGTGACTCTTTAAGCATTCTAGATAGATGTCTATCAGAAGAAAATAAAGTATTAAGATTAGAAAAAGTAAAAGAAATAGTTGGTGGTATTGGTGGTGAAATAATAGAAGAACTATCTGAGGCAATTCTATCTAGTGATTATGACAAAATAATATCAGTAGTTCAGCAGATGGAAAATAAAGGAAAAGACTTAAGACAGCTGGTATATGAACTTACAGAAAACTTTTTAGAAAAGATGATAAAAGCAGAAGATAAAACGATGGTTGCAGGAATAATAGATGAACTAGGAAAATTAGACAGTGATATAAAAGGAAGTATAAATCCATCAGTACTAGTTAAGGCATCACTTATAAAAGTAGCACAAAATAAGCCAGTAAGTAGTAGTAATTCTTTAGGAAGTGTAGATGCGGAAAAAATAAATGCCTTAGAAGAAGATATAAAGAAAATAAAGAACTACTTAAATACACATCAAATGCCAAGAAGTGGTCAAAATGCAGGAATGCAGCAAGTAAATACCAAAGTTCAAAGTGTAAGTAAAGTAGCTGGGTATAAAGATGCAGAAGAATTTAAACAAAGAATAGCTGCAAAAGGGAAACTAAAATTATTTTCTGCGATGTCAGGTGCAATAATCAAAAATGAAGAGGAATTTGTAATAATAACAACCAACGAATTTGCAGCAAAGATGCTTGCTGCATCTAAAGCAGAAATAGCTGAAGTGCTAAAAAGTGAATATAGCATTGACAAACCGGTAGTTATAAAATATAATAAAGTAAGTGGTATGAGCAAAATGGAAAAATTACTAAAAGATAGTAATACTGAATATACCGAAATAGAATAAATAAGGGGGGAATTAAAGTGGCAAAGTTTAATGGTTTTGGCGGTGGCATGGGAAACATGCAAAATATTTTAAAGCAAGCACAAAAGATGCAAGCAGATATTGAGAAGAAGCAAGAAGAAGTATCTATAAGAGAATTTGAGGCATCTGCAGGTGGTGGAGCAGTAATTGTAAAATGCACAGGTGAAAAGGTTATAAAAGATATTGTAATTAAAAAAGATGTAGTTGACCCGGAAGATGTAGAAATGCTACAAGATTTAATAAAAGCAGCAGTAAATGAAGCACTCGGCAAAGCAGAATCTGCTATGCAAGACTCAATGGGTGCATTTAATATACCGGGGCTGATGTAATAGATGTTTTCAGAATCAGTAAATAACTTAATAAAGCAGTTTGAAAAACTTCCTGGAATAGGACACAAAACAGCTATAAGGCTTGCATTTTTTGTACTAGAGTCATCTATGGAAAATGCAGAAGAAATGGCAAAGGCAATAGTAGAAGCAAGGCAAAAGGTTAAATTTTGCTCAACATGCTTCAATTTAACAGAAAGTGATCCTTGCAAAATATGTGCAGATGAAAAAAGAGACAAATCTATAATATGCGTAGTTGAAAGTGTAAAAGACGTAACAGCAATGGAAAAAACACATGAATATAACGGACTTTATCATGTACTTCATGGAAGTATCTCACCAATGAATAACGTTTCAGCTGCAGATATAAAAATAAAAGAGCTTTTAGAAAGATTAAAAGATGATGAGATAAAAGAAGTAATACTTGCAACAAACCCTACTATAGAAGGAGAAACTACGGCTATGTATATATCTAGAATAATAAAGCCACTAGGGATAAATGTAACTAGAATTGCAGCTGGTCTTCCTGTAGGCTCTGATATAGAATATACGGATGAGATTACACTAATTAAAGCTTTAGAAGGAAGAAGAAATATGTAAAAAAGGTGGTATAGCATTTTACCACCATTTTTTCTTTTTATTTAAAAATTTTCTTTTAATTTTAATAAAAATAATATATAATATATGTATCAGAAAAAGAAAGAAGCTTTTGCTAAAAAAAACAGCTCCTTTCAAAATTCATATATGAATAATATATGATAAACTATATAATAATATATAGATATATATATTATGAACAAAAAATAATTAAATATACATATAATAAAGTAGAAAAGGTGATTTAATTGGCAAATCAAAAATTTTCATTATATAGAGAAAAATATAAAAAATTTATTTATAATAGTTTTGATATAGAAGAAAATGAAAGTGATATAGTAATTACATATGATTTTGAGATAGAAGGCTTATCTAAATTTAATCCAAAATTAATAATACCTAAAGAAAAAATACTAAAACTAAATAATAAGATTGATATAGAAAACAAAACATTTAGAAATCTTGTATTTAATTTAGGAATGGTTGAACTTATTAGTTATTATAAACTAACATGCTCACCTAAAATAGAAGTAAAATGTGGATATCTAAATTCCAAGCAAATAAAATGGTTCCAAAAATTAATCTATCACGGACTTGGAGAGTTCATGTATGTAAATGATATTGAAATAGATATGGAAGAGCTTGCCACAATTTCATCAAATAGAGATATGAAATATATAGTTCCTCAAAACACTAATAGGCTTAAAGGCCAGCTTATTCCAATAGGTGGAGGAAAAGACTCATGTGTAACACTTGAGGTATTAGAAAGTCTAAGGAAAACAAATACTCCATTTATAATAAATGTAAGAAAGGCTACACTAGATACTGTAGAAAAAGCAAGTTATTTAGATGATTATATATCAGTAACTAGAGTACTTGACGAAAATATGCTTAAACTAAATAAAGAAGGATTTCTAAATGGTCATACTCCATTTTCAGCAATGGTTGCGTTTACTTCTGTTATAACTGCATATCTTACAAATAAAAAGTACGTAGTGCTTTCAAATGAATCAAGTGCAAATGAGCCATCTGTAGTTGGAACCGATATAAATCATCAATATTCCAAAAGCTTCGAGTTTGAAAATGACTTTAGAAATTATGAAAAGGAATTTTTAAAAACAAATATTGAATATTTTAGTTTGCTTCGTCCACTTACCGAGCTTCAAATTGCAATGCTTTTTTCAAAGCATAAAAAGTATCATGATATTTTTAGAAGTTGTAACGTGCGGAAGTAAGGAAGACAAGTGGTGCGGGGACTGCTCAAAATGTTTATTTGTATATATAATTCTATCTCCATTTTTAGATGAAGAAAGCCTCAAAAATATATTTGGCAAAAATTTGTTAGATAAAGAAGAAATGTATGAAACGTTTTTACAGCTTATAGGAAGCAAAGAAAGTAAGCCATTTGATTGTGTAGGAACTTATGAAGAAGTAAATTTTTGCGTGTGCAAATGTATAGCAGAGCTTAAAAGTGAAAATAAAAAGCTTCCAATACTACTTCAAAGATATCTAGATGAAGTGCTTAGTTCTAAGGTAGAAAAGGCAGAAGGCATTTGTGAAATTTATGAGGAGCATTTGCTTAAAGGTTTTGAAGTAAGTAATTTAAATGAAGATTTTGAAAAATTATTAAATAGAGCTTTAAAGAGGAGAAAAGATGGAAGAACTTATTAATAAATTAACTGATAAGAAAATTGTAATATTAGGATATGGCAGGGAAGGAAAATCTACATATAGATTTATAAGGAAATATTTACCTTATGCTAGTCTTTTAATAATAGATGCAAATATTAATGTAGAAAGTGAGGAAAACTTAAACCTTTTAAATGATATGAACTTAGAAGTGTGGAAAACTAATGATTATTTAGATATGTTACAAGATTATGATGTAATATTTAAATCCCCAGGAATATCATTTAAAGGAAAAGACATATCTAAAATAAAATCAAAAATTACTTCCCAGCTTGAAGTATTACTTAAATATATTAATGTATATAGTATAGGAGTAACTGGAACAAAAGGAAAAAGTACAACAAGCACGCTTATATATACTATTTTGAAAAATCAAGGAAAAAAAGTATGCTTATGTGGAAATATAGGTATTCCACCATTTGATGAAATAGACGAAATTCTTAATTCAGAATATGTAGTAATAGAAATGTCATCACATCAGCTAGAGTATATGGATGTAAGCCCAAATATAGCCATACTTCTTAATATATTTGAAGAACATCTAGACCATTATAACTCATATGATGACTACGCTTTAGCTAAAGTAAATATTGCCCTTTATCAAAAAGAAGGAGATTACTTTATATATAATAAAGATAACAGTAAGTCAGTGGAAATGATAGAGGGGAAGAATATAAAGTCAAAAATGATTAGTATATCAGCAAGTAATAAAGTTACATTTAATTTTGAAGCAGAAAGAAAGCTTCTAGGAAAGCACAATGAATATAACATAATGTTTGCATTAGCTACAAGCGAAATACTAAAACTAGATAGTGAATTAACATCAAAGACAATTCTTGAATTTGAAGGACTTCCTCATAGAATGGAATATGTAGGAGAAATAGATGGCGTTAAATATTATAACGATTCTATTTCTACAATACCAGAGGCAGCAATGAGAGCAATAGAAACATTTAAAGAAACAAATACAATATTACTTGGTGGCATGGACAGAGGTGTGCACTACCGGAGAGTTAGTTAAATATCTAAATGATTCTAAAGTAGAAAATATAATTTGTATGTATGACACAGGAAAAAAGATATATGATATGCTGATTAAAAGTGGTAGCAGAAAAAATGTTATTTATGCAGGCGATTTAGAAAGTGCAGTAAAAAAGGCAAAAGGAGTAACTAAAAAGAATATGATATGCATTTTGTCCCCAGCTGCAGCAAGCTATGGCGTGTTTAAAAATTTTGAAGAAAGAGGAAATGCTTTTAAAGAATATGTAAAGAATTAGTGCTTTACATTTTGAAAATGGCTCTATTTAGGGCTATTTTTTTATACTATACAAAAAGTTACAAAAATATTACAGAAAACTGTTGACTTTTGACGTGCAAAATGTTATCATAGATATTGTTAAGAGCAAATGACCGATTATTAAAAAATGTTAAATTTATATTTTTTTAGAAAAATTAAAAAAATGCTTGACATTATATTTCGGTTATGCTAAAATTAACATTGCTAATTAAGATTAGCAAACAGCACATTGAAAAATAAACAATACAATGAAAACCAAAATAAAGGTTGTATCAAGAAATGGTGCAACCGTCAATTAAAAACGAAAGTAAATTCGCATGGCGTAAGTCATGAGGAAAAGAATTTTAAAACGAGAGTTTGATTCTGGCTCAGGATGAACGCTGGCGGCGCATTTAAGACATGCAAGTCGAACGAAAATACTCAATTAAAATAGATATGAGGATTTATCTGAATTGAAGTTTTGCCCGAGTATTTTAGTGGCGGACGGG
>JAFVCY010000017.1 GCA_017478805.1 Clostridia bacterium | reverse complement strand
TATATTATATATTACATATTATATATTGCATTACGTAGACATAAAATAAATTGTTAAGTGTAGTATAAAAATAATATTTACTTTTTATTGATTTTTGAGTTATTTTGATATATAATTTACGTTGTGTAGAAAAAGAAAGGGGAAACAAAAATGAGTATATCAGTTGAAGAAGTAAAACATATAGCTAAGCTTGCAAGGTTAAATTTTAGCGATGAAGAGCTTGTTAAGTTTACTGAAGATATGTCTAAAATAGTTGATATGGCAAATGAGATAAGTAGTTTAGATACAGAAAATGTAAAGCCAACAGCACATATTTTAGAGAATATCAACGTATTTAGAAAAGATGAAGCTTTGCCTTCATATGACAGAGAAGAAATACTAAAAAATGCACCTACTAAAGAGTCAGGTTGTTATAGCGTTCCAAAGGTGGTGGAATAATGGAGTTGTATGAATTAAGCTTGCACGAAGTTGCAAAGAAAATAAAAGACAAAGAAGTAAGTATAAAAGAAGTGCTAGATAGTGTATATTCAAGAATTGATTACGCTGAAGAAAAAGTTGGAGCATATTTAAGCCTGTGCAAAGAAAGAGCATATAGAAAAGGGGAGTTGCTTCAGGAAAGACTAGATAGAGGAGAGGACATAGGAATTTTAGGTGGAGTTCCAATAGCTATAAAAGATAACATATGTATAAAAGACATGAAGGCTACATGTAGCTCAAAAATGCTTGAAAACTTTGTATCACCATATGATGCTACAGTTATAACTATGCTAGAAAAAGCAGGGGCAATTATAATAGGTAAAACAAATATGGACGAGTTTGCCATGGGTTCATCTACAGCAACATCATACTTCAAGAAAACAAAAAATCCATGGGATTTAGAAAGAGTACCAGGTGGCTCAAGTGGAGGATCTGCTGCAGTAGTTTCTTCTGATATGGCATTTGCATCTCTTGGCTCTGATACAGGTGGAAGTATAAGACAACCAGCATCATTTTGCTCTGTTGTTGGTATGAAACCAACATATGGCTTAGTATCAAGATTTGGACTTATAGCATTTGCTTCATCTCTTGACCAAATAGGACCATTTACGAAAGATGTAGAAGATATGGCTATAATGCTAAATGCAATAGTTGGACATGATAAAATGGACACAACAAGTGTAGACTTAGAAAAGAAAGATTATACTAAATATCTAGATAAAAATATATCTGGTATGAAAATAGGTGTGCCAAGAGACATCATAAACGGTCTAAAAAATGAAGAAGTAAAGAAAGCATATTTTAATGCAATAGATGTGTATAAATCACTAGGAGCAGAGATAATAGATGTAAGCCTAGAATACATGAAATATTCACTTTCAACTTATTACATCATAGCAACAGCAGAAGCTTCATCAAATCTTGGAAGATATGATGGAATAAAGTATGGATATAGAACAGAAAAATATGATGATCTGCTTGATATTTACAAAAATTCAAGAACAGAAGGCTTTGGAGAAGAAGTAAAAAGAAGAATAATGCTTGGAACTTATGTATTAAGTAGTGGATACTATGACGCATATTACAAAAAAGCACAGAAGGTAAGGACTTTAATAATAAATGACTTTAGAAAAGCATTTGAAAGTGTAGATGTAATAGTTATGCCAACAGCTCCAAATACTGCATTTAAGTTTGGAGAAAAAACAGCAAACCCTGTAGATATGTATTTAGAGGATATTTTAACAGTACCAGTAAATATAGCTGGACTACCAGGAGCATCAATTCCAGCAGGATTTGATCAAAATAATATGCCTATAGGTCTTCAAATAATATCAAATGCATTTGAAGAAGAAAAGATAGTAAAAGCAGCATATGCATTTGAAAAGTCAACTGAATTTAATAAAGCAAGGCCAAGTTTGTAGAAAGGAGAGTAAAAAATGGATATTGAAGAAAAAATAAAAGAATATGAAGTTGTAATTGGACTAGAAGTTCATGCAGAGCTTTCAACTAAAACAAAAATATACTGCTCTTGTTCTACAGAGTTTGGTGCAGACCCAAATACTCACTGCTGCCCAATATGTACAGGTATGCCAGGTGTGCTTCCAGTACTTAATGAAAAAGTACCAGAGTATGCAATAAAGATGGGTATGGCTACAAACTGTGAAATAGCAAGATTTTCTAAACAAGACAGAAAAAATTATTTCTATCCTGACCTTCCAAAGGCATTTCAGACTTCGCAGTATGACCTGCCACTTTGCGAGCATGGTTACGTAGACATTATTGTAGACGGAGTAGAAAAAAGAATTGGTATTACAAGAATACATATAGAAGAAGATGCAGGAAAACTTATACATGATGACTTTACAGGCTCAACACTTGTTGATATGAATAGGTGTGCAGTACCACTTATTGAGATTGTATCAGAGCCAGATATACGCTCTGCAAAAGAAGCTATTGAATACATGAAAGCTTTAAAGGGAACACTTGAATATCTAGAGATATGTGACTGCAAAATGCAGGAAGGGTCTTTAAGGTGTGATGTTAACCTATCAGTACGTAAAAAAGGTGAGACAAAGTTTGGAACAAGAACAGAAACTAAAAACTTAAACTCATTTAGGTCAATAGAGCGCTCTATAGAGTTTGAAATAAGGAGACAAGTAGAAGAACTTGAAAATGGTGGAGTAATTTACCAGGAAACAAGAAGATTTGACGATAACAAAGGTATCGGTTATGCAATGAGAACAAAAGAAGATGCACAGGATTATAGATACTTTGAAGAGCCAGATTTAGCACCAATTGTTTCATCAGAGGAATATTTAGAAAAGCTTCGTGCATCTCTTCCTGAAATGCCAAATGCAAGGAAGAAAAGATACATGGAAGAATTTGGACTTTCAGATTATGATAGCTTCCAAATTACAAGCTCTAAAAAGATGGCAGACTATTTTGAAAAGACAGTTTCAATATGTAATAATCCAAAAGCAGTTGCAAACTGGATTATGTCAGACTTCTCAAAAATGATGAACGAACAAGAGCTTGAAATAACTGAAACAAAAATAACAGAAGAAAACCTAGCTGAGCTAATAGGGCTTATAGATACAAATGTTATATCTTCTGCAATTGCTAAAAAGGTATTTATAGAGATGTTTGAAACAGGAAAAATGGCAAAAGAGATTGTTGAAGAAAAAGGTTTAGTTCAGATTACTGATACATCTGCAATAGAAGAAATAGTAAATAAAGTTGTAGAAGCAAATAGTCAGTCTGTAAATGATTACTTAGCTGGAAAAGATAAAGCAATAGGTTTCTTAGTTGGACAGATAATGAAGGAAACAAAAGGAAAAGCAAATCCTAAAATGGTAAATGAGATTCTTTTAAAAGTATTAGAAGCTAAAAAGAATAGTTAAAAAAAGAAAGTAGGGAATTATTATGATAAAAATATTTGGACATACAAACCCAGATTTAGATTCAATAGCATCAGCATATGCTGCTGAATATTTACTATCTAAAAAAGGTATAGATGCAAAAGCATTTAGACTTGGAGATTATAACAAGGAAGTAAACTATGCTACTAATTATTTTGGAATAACTCTAGATATGCCTTTAATTGATAGAGTAGAGGATAATGATGAAGTTATGCTTGTTGACCATAATGAGTTTACTCAAAGTGTAGGAAATATAGAAAATGCTAAAATTTTTATGGTTATAGACCACCATAAAATAGATAACTTTAGAACAAAAGAGCCACTAGAATACATAGCAAAACCTGTTGGATGTAACTCAACAACAATTTATGAGATGTTAAAAGAAATAAACGCTATAGATAGAAAAGATGTGCTAGCAATGTTACTTTCTGCAATAATATCTGATACACTTCTTTTAAAATCTCCAACAACAACTAAAAAGGATATAGATGTAGCAGAAGAAATAGCAGGTATTTTGGGTGTTAATCTAAATGAGTATGGATATGAGCTTTTAAAAGCTGGAGCTGACCTTTCTGATGTTACAGAAGATGAACTTGTTAGAATTGATTCAAAAGTATTTGAACCAAATGGAAAGAAAATAGAGATAGCTCAAATAAATGCTGTTGATATGGATAGTATTTTAAGTAGACAAAGCAAAATTGAAGAGGCTATGAATAAAGTAATTGCTGAAAAAGGACTAGATGCATTTTTGGTTGCGGTAACTGATGTTGTAAATTGTAATTCTGAAATAATTGCTATTCGGAAATAGACAAGATTTGATTGAAAAAGCTTTTGGCGTAAGTCTTAATAATAACAGGGCATTTCTAGAGGGAGTGGTTTCAAGAAAGAAACAACTTGCACCTAAAGTTATGGAAGCTGCTGAATAGAAAAATAATTAAAAATTAAGAATATTTTACATAATTACTTGTAATAGGCTAAGTATTGTGGTAAAATATGAATATACAAAAAGGATACGTTTGATTTTGCTTCATCAAACGTAGTTCCTTTAAGGATACAGGATTTCTAGTCTAAGATTAGATGTCTTAGACTGGTTCTTTTGTTTTTTATTTATAACTATATATAAAGTAAACGTACAAGAAGCATAATAACTATTACAAATAATAGTAGTATTATAAATTATAGTAAAAGAGTGTTTTTAGAAGGTGTAATTTCAAATAATAAACAATTAGTAGCTAAAGTTATAGAAGTGACTGAATGAAAAAAATTAATTTTTTAGTAAAATATAAAAAATATATCGACAATTCATACAAAAAATGTTACAATATATACCATGAGTGAAATAAAATTAAAATTTATAGGTAGATTGAATAAAAAACTACTTGGTAAATATGCAAATAAAATATCAAATACTAATGTGATTTTAACTGATGAAAGACTAGAACATATTTTGTCAACACATAAAAGAGATTATAATCTTTTTTGTGATTTTTTACCTAGTATTTTAGATAAGCCAGATTTTATACTAGATGATAATAAAAATTTAGATACTATTATTTTATTAAAGAAAATTAATGTGTTGGATAAATATGTAAGAGTAGTTGTAAAATTAGCTTGTCAAAATGATAGAAATCATCCAAATAATTCTATAATTACTATGATGGAACTTAATGATAGAACATGGCATCAAACTTTGAAAAATAGAGGAAACATAATTTTTCAACTAGACAAATGTGAATAAATGTGATATAATGGTAGTATACTAATAATTGATTATTTGAGGTGGACGTATTTTGCCATCCACGCACCTAGAAATAGGTCAAAAGAGATGTAGGAAGTGGCAGACCTACCAAATAATCTTATGCTGTAAGTAAGCTGTGAGCATTAAAGTTCATAGCTTACTTTTTTTTCTTAAAACTTTTAACTTTTATTTATTTACTTGAATAATTAGGTATGGCATGATATAATTTACAAGGATTAGATAATTGGAGGAATATATGATAGAAGATAGAGTTGTACTTTCGGAAGAGTCGAGAGTAGTATCACCGGAAATAGATGAGAAAAAAGAGGAAGTTGAAATTGAGCAGTCTTTAAGACCTAGAACTTTTGATGAGTATGTTGGACAAACTAAAGTAAAAGAAAATTTAAAAGTATATATATCAGCTGCAAAAGCTAGAAATCAAGCACTAGATCATGTGCTTTTGTATGGACCACCTGGACTTGGAAAAACAACTCTTGCACAAATTATTGCATCAGAGATGGGAGTAAATATTAAAGTGACTTCTGGCCCAGCTATTACAAAAGTCGGAGACCTTGCAGCGATTCTTACAAACTTAGAAGAAAATGACCTTCTTTTTATAGATGAAATCCATAGGCTGAATAAATCTGTTGAGGAAGTGCTATATCCTGCAATGGAAGACTCAAGTTTAGATATAATTATAGGGAAAGGACCATCAGCAAGATCTATAAGGCTCGATTTGCCAAAATTTACTTTAGTTGGAGCAACTACTAAAGCTGGAAACCTATCTTCACCACTTAGAGATAGATTTGGAATTATGCATAGACTTGAGATGTATAATGTAAAAGAGCTTTCAGGAATTGTTACAAGAAGTGCAGAAATATTAAATATGAAGATAGCAAGTGAAGCAGCTATGGAAATAGCATCAAGGTCAAGAGGAACACCTAGAATTGCAAATAGGCTTTTAAAAAGAGTACGTGACTATGCACAGTATGAAGGAAAAGAATCAATAGATTTAGATGTGACTATGATGGCGTTAAATAAGCTAGAAATAGATGAGCTAGGACTTGATGAAACAGATAGAAGGATGCTTGGTGCTATGATAAAAAGTTTTGCTGGAGGGCCAGTAGGTTTAGAGACAATTTCAGCATCAATTGGTGAAGATAAAGATACAATAGAGGATATGTATGAACCGTACCTTATGCAAATAGGTTTTATTGCAAGAACGCCAAAAGGAAGAATTGCAACAAAGCTTGCATATGACCATTTAGGAATTGAATTTGGAGGATAGTGAATTTGAGAAAAATATTAATGCATACTTGCTGCGCACCATGTTTTACTTACATATTTTTTGATATGACTAAGTATAGAGAAGTATTTGATAGAAGCTTGCGGCGATATAGACTTAACTAGTTATTATTATAACCCTAACATTCAGCCTAAATTTGAGTTTAATAGAAGAAAAGAAACTTTAGTAGAGTTTTGCAAAACATTTAACTGTAAGCTTGTAACAGATGATACCTATGATATTCATGAGTTTGCTCGTCATGACATGAATCATGAAGGTTTTGTATCAAGATGTCACTACTGTTATTATATGAGACTTAAATCTACTTTTGAGTATGCTAAAAAAAATTGCTTTGATACTGTCATGACTACGCTAAGTATTAGTCCATATCAGAATCAAAAACTAATAAAAGAGGTAGGGAATATGCTATCTAAGGAATATGAGATAGAGTATATTCATTTAGATTATACTGTAAAGTACGCAAAAGGGCAAGAAATGGCAAAGGAGCTTGGACTATATAGACAAAAATATTGTGGCTGTATGTTTTCAATGGATGATAGTTTCAAATTAGGAAAGAAAATGTGCAAAATGTCACCTCTTCCAGAACTAGAGTTTAAGGTAAGTAGAAGTTTTGAGGTAAGAAAATCAATAGAATACATTAATTTGCTTTTATCCAATGAAGATGCTTCTAAAGAAGGGGAGATTATACAGAAGTTTAATAATTTATGTAAGTTTAATTTACCTACTTCATTAAAAGGTAGTTTGGATAAAGCATATATTTTAAAATCGGGTGACGATATTTTATCAACTGTTATATTTAAAGAGATAGATAAGCATACTATAGAGCTTGAGTATATTGAAACAACAGAAAAAAGCAGAAATTTAGGTTTTGCATCTAAAATTATAAAGGCAATGGCTGGAAACTATTCTCAAAAGTACAGTAGAATGATAATAGCAGTAACTCCAAAACTTTCACCTTTTGCTATAAAAAACGGGTTTGATAAGTTTTTAAAAAGTGAAGATGGTAAAATTTATTATATGAAAGATTTAAAGAAAAATAATAATTGAAAAGTTTAGAGTGTATTATAAGTAAATGTAAAGGAGAACTAATTAATGAAAATATTGATAATATGTAGTAAACAGTTTTACCCGAAAATTGAATATATAATTAGAATTTTAAAAAATAAAGGCATAGAAGTGTTTTTACCAAATTGTTATGACAAACCTAAAACAGAAGAAAGAATGTGGCAACTTGAAAAAGAAAAGCATCAAGAATTTAAAGCTAAAATGTATAGGCAAAGTGAAAATGTTATAAAAGATATGGATGCAGTATTAGTTTTAAATTTTGATAAAATTGTAGATGGCAAGATTTATGAAAATTATATAGGTGGCGCAACTTTTTTAGAAATATATGATGCTTTTAGATATAACAAGAAGATTTATTTATATCATGACATTCCAAAAGGAATATTGTATGATGAAATTGATGGATTTAGTCCTGTTATAATCCATGAAAATCTTGATATGATAACGTAGAAATAATTAATAGCATTATTTATAATAATTTATACTAAGTAAATATAACTAAACAGTGAAAAGAAGAAAAAAATAAGAGAGAAAATGTAATTATAGTAAATAAAAGAGGAGGATAATTATATGGAAAAATATTCAAAGAGTAAGTTAGTTGCAAAGAGGTATATATTAGTTTTTGCATTTATATTTTTAGTAATACTTGTGTATTTTGGGATATATTTATTTAAGATGTTAACGACTGACAAAGTAGAATACTATGAAATAGATAGAGTAGCAAGTAGTGCAAGTGAAGAAGAGGCAAAAAAAGCTACCCCTATAATTATAAACAATATACTTATGGGTGGAGTATATAATGGAAAATGGGTTGATTCACTAAAGTATTACAAGTATAGTGAAAATAAAGTTGGAACAGAAATAGACGTATTTAATGAAAAAGGAAAAAATGGTACATTTAAGATAGATGACATATATACAAGTTCAAATAAGTATGACACTGTATATGTAAAGATTATTAAAAATGACTATATTTCAGAGTATTATGCACTAGCAAAAGGTGTATCTGGACTTAATCTTGGAACTAAAGTAAATATTACTAAAGAAAATGAAAAGGAGTACTTAGATAAAGCAAAAAGAGCAATATCAGACTATAACTATATAAATGGAAGTATGAAGTTGCAAGAGGCGTATAATGTAGCACTTTCTTTTGAAAATAAATACACACTGCTTTTTGTAACAAATGACGGTCATTCTGATAAAGGAATATATAGTGCCATAGTTGCTATTCCAAATATTGGAGAACCATTTTGCGTAAGGTATAATTATTATAAAGATGCAAAAAATGCTCCTGATTTTGAGTATTATTCATTTAAATTCGTAGGTGACTTGAACTCAGATGGAGTATCTGAAATTATAGTCCAAGCAACTAGAGAGTTTACTACGAGTTATTATGTTTTAGAGCTTAGAAATGGAAAACTAAAGCAAATACTTGAAACTACTATAATTATAAACTAAATTTGTATATACAATGAACTTCAAATGTATAAGTTTGCTATGTTATAAGAAAAATAGCTTGCTTGTGCATTTGAAATTTTTTTTTTTTTTTTTTGATTTTCAGGAGGTAATTTTTCGTTAATCTACATATAAAAAACAAATTTAGTTATGCTATATAATTATATTATTTTTTAATCTAAATTTTTAGTTATGAATTTTAAATATATGTCATAATAAAGTAAAAATTTTATACTTAATTTATTGAGTTTTTTAATAATTTATTATATAATTTCTATATATAATAGAAAGTGGTGGTATAAAAGCTATGAGTAGAATTTTAAATAAACAGCTTTATGATGAATTAAAACAAGATTATAGCAAGATACTTAGAACATATAAATTACTTGATAAGACTTATGATATGCAAATATCTATTCATCCAGCAGGGCAGTGGATACTAGATAACATGTACATAATTGAGCAGCAATACCATGAAGTACTAGAAGATAGATATTTTGTAAATAAGTTAAAACTTCCAGTAATAAAAACAAGAAATGGAGTAAAACATATAAGCATATATCATATTGCATATGAACTAATAGAAACAAATAAGGGATATGTAGACCAGAACTATATAAAAACGGCTCTAATAGAACATCAAAAAGTAGCAACACTTTCATCTGATGAACTTTCATGTTTCCCAGTGATGCTAAAAATAGCACTTATAAAATTTATTAGTGGTATATGTTTAAATATTGCCAACTCACAGTATCAAAAAGTAGAAGTAGAAAAAATATTCAATGAGAGAAGTAGAGATAAAGACAAAGAAAAAATAGCAAAGACATTTGAAAAAGACCTTAACAAATTTAAAGTAGACCCAAATATAGCAGAAAAACTAAAAAGTACAAATACAGCATATGTTGAATATTTGGCATTTAAACTAAAAGAATTTGGTTCAAGTGGAGATGAGTTCTATAGAATACTAAACGACTGTGCAGAAAAGATAGGATTTACAGTAGAAGAAGCAATAGTAAAAGAGCACATGGAAATAACGAAAACTACTGACTTCATGTCAAGAGCAATAACTGGCCTTAAACATTTGTCAGCACTTAACTATAGGGAGATATTTGAAAAAGTAAATAAGATAGACGAAACATTAATGAAAGACTATACTGGAGAATTTAAAGAGTGCGATTACAAAACAAAAAATAGGTATAGAAATAGAATAATAAAGCTAGCAAAAAAATTCTCACTGTCTGAGACATATGTAGCAAGTAAAGCTATAGAATGCTCAATAGAGCATAAGAAACATGTAGGATTTTTCTTATCAGGAGAAGAGAAATACTTGCTAAATAAAAAGCTAAACAAACCATATGTTGGAGAGTGGATATATAACAATGTATACAAGAAAATAAAGCCAGAGCTTTATGTACTTACAATGTGCATGCTAGCAGCTATTCTTGACTTTGCAATAGTTTGCGTAGTATATCCAGTAATATCAGTATATACTTGGCTTTTAGTAGTATTTGCAATACTCATGTTTGCATTAACATTTGAAGCATCACAAAAAATAATAGACTATTTAGTAAGGAAATTTGTAAAACCAAAAATACTTCCAAGATTTGACTTTGCAAAAACTATTGATGAAAAATACTCAACATATATACTTATGCCATCAGTAATTAACTCATTTAAGAAAATAGATGAAATGATAAGAAAGATGGAAGTAACATATCTTGCAAATAGGTCAGATAATATGTATTATATGCTTCTTGGTGACTGTGTACCAAGCAGTCAAAAAGTAATAGAGCAAGATGCTAAATACGTAAAATACGCAAAAGAAAAGCTAGACCAGCTGAACAAAAAATACCCATCAAAGCATATTTTGTTTAACTTCATATACAGAAAAAGAGTATATTCAAATGGTGAAGGTGCTTTTATGGGGTATGAAAGAAAAAGAGGCGCAATAAAAGACTTTAACGAACTAGTTCTAGGAAAGCTATCTAAAGAAGAAATAGATCAAAAGATGTTTCTAGCATATGACGATATAGTTAGGACAAAATATGCAATAACAATAGATGAAGATACCCAGCTATCTTTAAATACTGCAAAAGATTTAGTAGCAATAATTGCACATCCACTTAACCAACCAAAGCTTTCAAAAGATGGAAGAATAGTAAGAAGTGGTCACGCTTTAATTCAGCCAGCAGTAGGCTTAGACGTAGAAGCTGCAAATAAATCAATATTTTCTAAAACATTTGGTGGATTTGGAGGTTTAGACGTATATACAACAGCAATATCAAATACATATGAAGACCTATTTAATGATGCAATATTCTGCGGAAAAGGAATATATGATATAGAGCTATTCGAGCAGCTTTTAAGCAAAGAAATACCTGAAAATTTAGTCTTAAGTCATGACCTCTTAGAAGGTTCATACTTAAGAGCAGGACTTGCATCGGATATACAATTAGAAGATGGATTCCCAGCCAATTATGTTGCATACATGAAAAGAAATCACAGATGGTATAGAGGAGACATGCAGATTATAAAGTGGCTAATAAGCCCAAAATCTCCACTTACATTTCTTTCAAAATGGAAGATATTTGACAATATAAGAAGACCGATGCTTGATGTATTTACTTTAATTTTACTAATAGTTTCACTTGTTATAAGCCCAAACCTATTTATACTTTCACTACTATTTGCATTTGTATGTTACTCATCAGGAAATATAATAAGCATATTTGACTCATTAGTGTTTGGAAATACCATACACTCAAAAGAGCTATTATACATACCTATAATACATGGAAAAAGTGCAACACTTATGCTTATGACATTTGACTTTTTAACAATTCCATATAGGGCATATGTATGTTTAGATGCATTTATTAGGTCACTTTATAGAATGTTAATTTCTAAAAAGCATCTATTAGAGTGGACAACAGCAGAGGTACTTGAGAAAACGGCAAAAACGAAACTTTCTTTTTACTACTCAAATATGCTACCAAATGTAACAATGGGAGCATTAGTACTTCTATTTAGTGTAAATGTAAATATATTTGCATTTAGAGTGTTCCAAACAATAATTGCAATATTTTATTTAATAACACCAATATTTGCATATTTACTAGGAAAGAACTATTTATTTAATAAAGTTAAAAAATTAGATAAAAAACAAAATGAAGAAGTAATAGAAGTAGCAAGAAGAACATGGAAATTCTTTGACTTTACTATGACAGAAGTAAATAACTATTTACCTACAGATAACTTCCAAGAAACAAGAAGATATAAATTTGTAAATAGAACATCATCTACAAATATAGGTTTTGGAATCCTAGCTATAATTGATGCGTACGATTTAGGATTTATAGACTCTTGTGGCGCAATAAATAGACTAAAAAATATAATGGGAACTGTAGATAAGTTAGAAAAGTGGAAAGGGCATCTACTTAACTGGTATGATATAAAAACATTAGAGCCTTTAAGGCCAAGGTTCATATCAACAGTAGATAGTGGAAACTTCCTTGCATGTATATATGTATTAAAAGAGTTTACAAAAGAACTTGCAAGTAAGATAACAGATGAGAGTCAGCAAGATATTTTGATTAAAATACACAATAAGTGTGAAAGCTTAATAAAAAATACTGACTTTACTGCACTTTATGATGCATCTAGAAATTTATTTAGCATAGGCTATGCGCAAGAAGAAGGAAAACTAGTTGATAGTTATTATGATATGCTAATGTCTGAAAACAGGACTACAAGTCTAATTGCAATAGCATCAAGACAGATTACATCAAAGCACTGGTTTGCACTAGGTAGAAAGATGGCAAAACTTGATGGGTATAAAGGTTTAGTATCGTGGTCAGGAACAGCATTTGAATACTTTATGCCATATCTATTTAGCAGGTCATATCCACACACACTTTATGACCAATCATTATTCTTTACAAAATATAGCCAAAAATTACATGCTAAAAATAACCAAATACCATGGGGAATATCTGAATCTGCATATGCGGTAAAAGATAGTCAGTTAAACTACCAGTATAAAGCATTTGGAATACCATGGCTTGGACTAAAAAGAGGTCTAAATGACAGCTTAGTAGTAAGCCCATACGCTTCAATGCTTATGATAGAGTTTGCACCAGAAGAAGTATACAAGAATATGAAAGTACTTATGAAAATGGGACTATTTAGCACGTTTGGATTCTATGAATCAATTGACTTTACAAAAGAGCATTTAGGCACAAATGTAAATAGTGAGATAGTAAAGACGTACATGGCACACCATCAAGGTATGACACTTACTGCTATAAATAACTATATAAATTCTTCCGTTATAAAAAGAAGGTTCCATGCTGATGCAAACATAGCAGCAGTAGAAATTCTTCTTAAAGAGCGTGAAAGAATGGTAGCATCTATAAAGAAAGACCCAAGTAAGAAGTATAGAGATAAGTATAAAGAAGAAAAGTCAAAATACACAACATCAATATCATATAACGAATATAATAAAGAGATAACTAAATTAGAGACTACTCCTAAGGTTATAGCTATGCTAACTGGAAATAACTCATCACTTATAGTCACTTCAAATGGAGCGCAGTACTTTAGATTCAAAGACAAAATAGTAAATAGACAAAAACTAAAATCTATGGAAAGCAGTTATAACTACGTATATATAACAGATACTATGAGTAATAATACTTTTGTTGCAAATAATTGCTATAGTCTTGAGGATGATAGTTCTAAATTAAAGAAAACATCATTCTATGCAAGTTTAGATACAGTTCAGTACCACTGTGAGACCAACAGTTTAGAGAGTACAACATCAGTATTTTTAATGCCAGAATATAATATAGAAGTGCAGAAAGTAAGTATATATAATAACTCACGGAGAAGATAGGGAAGTAATAATAAATACATACATGGAGCCGGCTCTTACAGATTATATGACAAATATAGTCCATCCATCATTTAATAATCTTCAAATAGAGATGTACTATGATGAAGAGCTTGAAGCTTTAATTGCAGAAAAGAGGAAGAAAAATGATGAAGACACAGAGCTTTATGTATTTACAAAACTATTAAATATTCCTTTAGAGCAAGATATAGAGACTGAAAAAAGTAAGCTTTCATCTTTAACAGATGAAAAAGCATATGATGGAATAGTTAGCAAATACCCACTTTGGCCAGTTATGTCGCATAGAACGAAGATTAATTTAACAAAGTATGAAAGACAGGAGTTTTATTACATAATAGGTGTATTTGAGAATAAATATAAGATGACAAATGCAATAGTAAACTTAAGTAAGGAGCAAGTAGAGCAGCAAAGACAGATGTCAATAGACTTAAATTTAGTTACTGCTAAATATTTAAAACTAGAAGAAGGAAAAGTTGCAGTATACAATAGGCTTATATACCAGCTACTATTTGAGAAGAAAAGACCTGATGAGAAATTCTGGAATTACAAATTTGACCAGTCTATGCTTTGGAAGTACTCTATATCTGGAGATATCCCAATACTTACAATTAAGATTGATAGAATAGATAAAGTTGGAATTGTAAAGGATATAGTACAGTTCATGGAGTATGTAAAAAATAGACGTGTAGACATAGATATCGTTATAATGATAGAAGGAAATAAATATAGTGATAAGATGTATGACTATATTAGAAAAGCATTAGACAGGGTTACATTTTTGGATTACACTAGGGGGAATATATATCTTCTAAATGAGCAGAATATGACTGTTGAAGATAGGACACTTTTTGATTTTGTATCTAAAAAAATAATTGAAGATGTAGATACATTTTTAGGTTAGTTTTAGATGTGTATAGAGGTGATAATATGGAAGAAAAAGAGATTAAAAGTATAGAAAAAGACCTTATAGCATTTAATAGATATGGTGGCTTTGCAAATAGTGGTAAGGAGTACTGGATTCTTAACTCAGATACTCCTACTCCTTGGTGTAACGTGCTTGCAAATGAAAACTTTGGTACAATTGTTTCTACTAAAGGAATAGTATATACATATTTCAAGAATAGTAGGGAGTTTAAAATAACTAATTGGGCAAATGACTGGACATCTTTAGACCTAGGAGAAAGAATAAGTGGCATGTTTGAAGGGCAGCATAATTTAATATATGGACTTGGCTATGTAATCGTAAAAGAAGAGGATAAGACGTTTAAGAAAAGATGTAAGATATTTGTGCCTACAGATACAGATGTAAAGGTTCAAAATTTTAAGATAGAAAATATATCTGATACTGAAGATGTATTTGAACTAGAATATACTTTACTGCCTTGTCTTGGCGTAAGCTATGATGTGGATTCAGAAAATATAACTTCAAAAGAATATCTAGACGATACAATTCTTTTAAAGAATCCATATAGTAAATATTTTGGAGATTGTGTATGCTATTTTTCAGCAGTTAAAAATAGTAGCACAAAAATGGATGTAGAAGTAAATAAGGATAAGTATAGTATAAAGGTAAAATGCTATTTAAAACCGGGTGAAATTGCAAGATTTACTATCCTTCTTGGAGCAGTTGAAGAAGAAAATTTAGATACTGCTAAAATAAAGATAGACAGTATAAAATTAAAATATAGCGATATAAAGAGTATTGATAATTCTTTAAAAGCAGTAAAGAAATACTGGGAAGAAAAAGTGGTAAGAAACTTTGATACTCGGTGATAAGTATATTGATATAATGGCAAATGGCTGGCTACTTTATCAAACTATCTGTTGCAGATTATTTGCAAAAACTGCGTTTTATCAGTCTGGTGGTGCAATAGGGTATAGAGACCAGCTTCAAGATACTATGGCTATAATTTCTGTTTGGCCTGAAAAAACTAGGGCTCAGATTATAATGAACGCTGGAAAACAGTTTGAAAAAGGTGATGTTCTTCATTGGTGGCATACTCATACTGGAGCTGGAATTAGAACATATTTTAGTGATGATTATTTATGGCTTCCATATGTTCTTTGCGAGTATATTATAAAGACACAAGATTACTCTATACTTGAAATTGAAGCACCATATTTGGAAAATAAGGACATGGAGGGTAGACGTGAGCTATATGAAGTGTTTAATGAGTTAGATATTTCTGCATCTATTTATGAACATGCTAAAAAGGCTATTAATTACGGCCTTTCTAGAATAAATGAGAAAAATGGACTTCTAGATATTGGCGATGGTGACTGGAACGATGGTTTTAGTAGTATTAGAGGTCAGTCTGTTTGGCTTACATTTTTCATGATGGATATTTTGAAGAAATTTAAAAATCTTTCAGATTACATGAAAGATGAGGAAATGAGTAAAACGTGTGAGAAGTACAGACATACATTTAAACATAGTGTAATTAATCATGCTTGGGATAATGACCACTTTGTAAGGGCATATTTTGCAAATGGTGATGTACTAGGTGCAAGCTCTAATGATGAGTGTAAAATTGATTTAATATCTCAGGCTTGGGCTGCAATTGCACTTAAGGATTATCCTGATATGCAAGACGAGATTAATATGTCTCTTCAGGCAGCTGAAAAGTATTTGGTAGATAATGAGCACCAAATAGTTAAGCTTCTTTATCCACCTTTTGACAAACCAAAAAATAATCCAGGATATATTAAGGCATATGTTCCGGGAACAAGAGAAAACGGAGGACAGTATACTCATGCTGCAACTTGGCTTGCAAAAGCATATTTTGAACTTGGACGTGATGAGGATGCTATGAGGATTTTAAGGTATATAAACCCTATATATCACTCTGATCTTCAGGTTAAGGCAAATGTTTATATGGTTGAACCTTATGTAGTAGCTGCAGATGTATATTCTAATCCGGAACATATGGGAAGAGGTGGCTGGACTTGGTATACAGGTTCTTCTGGCTGGACTTACAAGGTAATTGAAGATCATTTTGGAAAGAAGTAAAAAATATATATATATCAAAATATTTTTGAAATCTAGGTATACGATTAAAAATCATTGATACACCTAGATTTCTTTTTATATTATATATTATATATATTGGGATATAATTACAACTAACTTTTCTAATTTCTCTAAAGTCTTATTTGATACATTTACATTCTTTATTTTTATTAAGATAAAGAAAATCCATAGCTAATTGATGAGTGGCAAGAAGTTCTAGAAATATTGGATGCAGTTTACATTTAGTAGAAAATCAAAATTCTTTTATGTATAAAATACATTCAAGATTAAATGTGAGAAAAATCCAAAAAGGCATTTTGTAGATCCATCTCTTAGATGTGCGGTCTTAAACATTACACCTGAAAAATTAATGAATGATCTTAATACTTTTGACTTTTATTTCGAAGCTCTATGTGTAAGAGAACTAAGAATTTGTGCAGAAAGTATTGGAGCAAAATTATATCATTATACAGAAAATGATACAGGGATAGAAGTTGACAGCATTATTGAAATCGCAGATGGAGAGTATAGTGTAGTAGAAATAAAAATTGGAGCAAATAAAGAAGCAGCAGAAGAAGAAAGTTTAAAGAAATTTTATGATGTAGCAGAGGTTAAGTCAAAATTTATGGGAATAATTTGTGTAGGGTATAATGCAGTTATAAAAAGAAAAGATAGAATCTATGTTTTCCCAATTACAGCTTTAAAACCATGAAGTAATTAAATAAAAAACAGATTAAGAAAATATGACTTAATCTGTTTTTCTTTTGCTATATCTATTATCCTTTCAAAGCTGCTTTGTTACAAAAAAATTACAAATATATTACACGTAAATTAAAAAATATGAAATTTCATATTAAGATATTTAATTTTTTTTTTTTTAATATTATAATAAATACGTAAGTGAGAAAAATGTAGAATAGTAGAGGAATATATGGAAAAAAGAAAAAATAACAAGAATAGATTACAAACATTTTTTGATTTGCTATATTATTTAATTGTTTCCTTTTTAATAATTATATGCATTTCAATTATAGTTCAGCAACATTTAGATAGTAATAAAATACCAAATATCTTTGGATTTAAATTATTTATGATAAATAAAGATTATATGCATGAAACATTAGAAGAGGGAGATTTAGTAATTACGAAAAATGTTGATCCAAATGAATTAAAATTACATGATATAGTTGCATTTAGAAATTCACAAAACTTAGTTACTATACATGAAATTATACAGATAAATAATGAAGATAGTAATTCAAAGTTTGTAATGAAGACATTAGAAAATGAGGTTCAGTATAACAAATATGTTAATGAGCCAAGAATAGAGGGAATATTATGTTTAAAAATTCCTTATTTAGGAAAGATTATATTATTTATAATTGAACCAATAGTTCTTGCTATGGTTATAGCGGTAATTCTAATAGTTGGATTCGTTCTATATCTAAAAGCTAAAAAAGAGGATGAAAAATTAGCTGAAAATGTATATAAAAAAGATGAAATAAAAGATGAAAAAAATGGAAAATATGATATAGATGAAATAAAAAATGATAATGATATAGAAGATTGATTATTCAATTTTTATATATAGAAAGGAGAGGTGAAAAATGAAAGAAGCTAAGGTTAGAAAGGGTGTTATGTTTGCAATTCTTCTAGTAGCTGTTGTTGCTGTTATAGGTGGTACTTATTCAAGATATATTAGCAATGCAACTGTTAATGCAAGCATTGATATAGCAAAATGGAGTGTTGCTTTAAATGGTACAGATATTAGTACAGCTCCTACAACTAAACAAGTACAACTTTCAATTGCAAATAATGGATTTGTAAAAGAAGGAACAATTGCACCAGGAACTGCAGGAACTTTTGATGTAGTTTTAGACCCAACAGGATCAGAAGTTGCAATTGATTATGTTATTAACATTGATACTGCAAATATATCTGGAATTACAAACACAGCATCAAATATTGCCATTACATCAGCTAAATACGTAATTGATGGACAAGCAGAACAAACAGCTAGTGTAAATGGAGAAAGCATTACTATTAATGAAGACTTATCTAATGTACTTGCTGGGAATAAAGTTACAATGAGTGTTACTCTTGAATGGACAGATAACATGACTGACGCAGCAGATACTGAAAATGGCGTAGCAGGCGGAATTGTTACTGTTCCAATAACTGTTACTGCATCACAACATATTTAATATTTTAGGAGGTTAATATAATGAATAAAGGTTCTACAAGAGTAAAGAATAAAATATTCCTTGCAATTATATGTGCACTTTTAGTAGGTATAGTTGGTACAACTTATTCTAGATATACAAGCAGTGCAACTGCTGTTGCAAGTGCTAATATGGCAAAGTGGAATATTGAATTAAATGGAGAAAATATTTCTTCAGAATCTAAAAATTTTAATGTTACTGCAGTTAAAAAAACTGGTGTTTCAAATAATAATGTAGTAGATGGAAAAATTGCTCCAGGACAAACACTTGTTGCATCTGTTGAAGTTGATCCTACAGGATCAGAAGTTGCAGTAGATTACTTAATAAATGTTGGTCAAATTCAAACACAAGGATTTGACACTGATTCAGAAATAAGTCTATCAAAAGTTGTATGTACTGTTGATGGAGTAACATCTGAAGCAGTTAAAACAGGAGATGGATATATATTTTATGAAGATTTAACAAATGTGCTTGCTGGAAACAAAGCACTAGTTGAAGCATATGTTGAATGGACTGATTCAGATAATGCAGCAGATACTGCAAATGGAAACGCAGCTCTTTCAATTGTTGTTCCAATGCAAGTTACAGTAAGACAACATTTAGCATCTGATGGAATTGCTACATATTCTGATTCATCAAAAACTTTAATGGTTATGTCTTCTGAAATACAAGAAAATGGAACTTTAGTTTTAAATGAAGATATTACTTATGATGATTATGAAGAATATCCTACAAGTTCTGGAAATGTAGTTAGTTTTGAAGATAATGCAGTATTTGATCTTTCAGGAAATACTGTAACTGCACCAAACGGAGCACTTCATTATACTGGAAATAATCTAACAATAGAAAATGGAAGCTTTAATGGCTTAATTAGTTCTGCTAGTGGTAGATATGGTATTCACTTATGGAATGATGAGGGATCTAGCGTTTCAACAGGAGTTGTTGTACAAAACGTATCAACAACAGGAATAAACCTATATAACACTGAAGTAACTTTAAAAAATGTAACAGTTACAATGCCAGATGATGCTAAGTTTTATACAGTATATGGAAATGTATATTCAACGATAACTATTGAAAGCGGTACATATACAGCTGGAAATAATACTACAGCTTTATTTGGATATGCAGGTACTGATAGCACAGAAGTTGGAAATGCAACAGCTGATGGAAAAAACCCAGTAGACGGATTTAAAATTTATGGTGGAACATTTAATACAAATGGTAAACCATTCTGCTTAACAAGTAGTGGTCATATACCACCAGTAATATATGGCGGAACATTTGACTGTGATGTAACAGCTTATGTTGCAGAAGGACATAATATTACAAAAGTAGACGATACTACTTGGGTAGTAGAATAACAAATTTAATGGAAGTTTTTTAAGCTTCCATTAAAGTATATATTTAAAAATGTATATTTTAATGAAAGCTTAAAAGTTTGAAAGGAGCAATCTATGAATTTAGATGAGTTATATAGTATTCATAGCACGCCAAAAACTAAATCTAATAATTTATTTAAATTATATATAGTTATAGCTTTTATTGCAATAATATCATTTTCAGTTGCAAGATATTCTATAGGAGGGAATGTAAATATTACTGCAAATATTGCAAAATTTAACGTAGAAATAAATGACGTTAATATGGATATACAAAATGAGGCTATAGAAGATAGGCTTCAAATTGTAATTGATGATAATGAATATAATGATAATATACTAAGATGTGGACAAAGAGGACACTTTGATATAAAGATTAATCCTCTAGATACTGAAACTGATTTGCGTTATAATATAAACATAATAAAAGCATATTTACCTGAAGGATTTATAATATATGAATATTCATTAAATGATTTTACTAGAAGATATAGTGTTATGGACAGTAGTGTAGAAGGTGAAATTCTTTTAGAAGGTAGAGAAAGCTATGATGAAAGTGATATAAAAGTATATAGATTTTATTTTATTTGGAACTCAGAATATTGTATTGATATAAGCGATTATAGAATAAAAGTAGAAACAGTTATAGAGCAAAAAATAAGTTAGAAATAGGAGGGAAAATGAATAATATAATAAAGTATTTTTTGGTAACTATTATTTCATTATTTATTTTCGCATTAATAATTATTATTTCACCTACTAAAGCTAGATATACATATAGTTATGGCTTTGAAAATAATCTTAATGTAGGTTATACTATCTTTGATATAACGCAAGATGAAAATAATGATTCGTTTAATTTTGATGACGAAGTAACGTATGAATTAAAAATAAAAAATTATGTAAAAAATGATGATGAAGATGTTATAAATACTTCAAGTAAAGCATTCTATTTAAAATTGTTAGATAAAGACAAAAAAGAATTAGATAAAACTGTAGCATCATTTGATGAGATAAAATATATTTCTTTTTTTAAAGATGAATCTGGAAATATAGTAGATAGTAATGGAAACTTAATTGATGAAGAAGGTAATATTACTGAAGAACGTAATTTAACGGAAGAAGAGCTAAGTAAGATAGTAGAAGTTAGAAAAGGTTTTGGAAAGATAAACTTAAAAGATGACAAAACTACAAAAGAAGAAAAAAAACTTACTATTAAATTAAACATTGCAGATTCTAATTTAACATCATATAAATATTATATAGATGTTTATATAGATAATCCAGAAGATGACAGTATGATTAAATACAAAGAATTTGAGTTTGTAATAAAAAATGCTTCTAGTGATGAAGAGGTTGATATTTATGGCGAAAATAATACCTCTAATGATGTTGAAGTTGATATTTATAACGAAAATAATTTAGAAAATGATAATAATAACGTAGATAATGAAAGTAAGGCTGATGATGAAGTGGACATATACGAGGAAAATACGACAGGTAATGTAGATATATATGGTTAAAAGGTGATATTTATTGAAAATATATACAAGTGAAGAAATTAAAAGTATAAAAAATAGAAAAAAGAAAGTAAGTAAAATTGTGCGTATTTTACTTACTCCAATATTTGTAGTTATTGCAATTTTGTGCATCTATGTGTGTTATCAAAAGTTTGTAAAGAAAGAAACTACTATTGACCTTTTTGGATTTAAATCTTTTATAGTTTTGACAGGTAGTATGGAACCAAATATAAACATAAATGATTTAATTGTTATAAATAAAGTAAATAAGGAAAATATAAAAGTTGGGGATATAATAACTTTTCATGATAAAGATAATAGGCAAACAATTACACATAGAGTTGAGGAAATAAAGAATGTAGATGGAAAGGTGATATATAGGACTAAAGGGGATAATAATAATACCGTAGATATTGATCCTGTAAGTTATGAACAAATTGAAGGAAAGGTTCAGTTTAAATTAGATAAATTTGGAGTAATAATAACAGAGATGTTTACAGGAGCTGGTCTTTTGCTATTATTTCTATTCTTATTTTTAAGCTATTATCATTCGTCTAGAAAAGAAGATAGAATGCTAGCTAGAGAAGATGCAAGAAAGCTGTATAATTATTGTAAGTATAAAAAGGATGATTAATTATATGATTGAAAATGAAAATATGCAAAATGATGATAATATGAAGAAAAAGATAACTGATAATGGCGTGCTTGTTATATCTGAAATTCAAAAGAAAGTTATTTTGCCATATACAAAAGGTGAAGTAAAGGAAATATATAGGAAAAATAAAGAACTATATAAAGATGAACAAGATGTAATAGAAAAAGAATTTACAAAGGATTTTTACTATTACAGACACCAATTTACGTCTAGATTTAGGGAAGCAGTTGAACTTATTACTAAAAGAGAGGGAATGTCAAAATTAGATGGCTTTAATTTAGGTTCGGAACTGTTTTTAAAAAGTTATTTGCATCCTGCAATTATAAGTGCATGTAAAAATTTAGATGAATTAAATGTATATTTGGACTGTTTAGATAAAAATGAACTTGATGATTTTAAGGTATTTGATATAAAGTATGAACTATATCCAGCAGTTATTTCCAAAAATGATATTGGAATATATGAAAAGGAAACATTTTTTAAACGTTTATCAAAATTTTTTAGAAAAATGTTTAAAAAATGTGAATATAATTAAAATATATATTGATTTACTTTACATAATATGATATAATATTAATGCATTTTATGTAAAGGAGAATTTTATGAAGGTAAAAGATGTAGTAATAGTTGCAGTAATTTTAGTAGTAATTTTTTTCACAAGTAATACAAATGTTATATGTCAAAGTATAGCAAATTATAATGGTACTGTTGTTTTTTCTAAAGGAGCTAGCAGTTCAATAACTGAAATTAATTTAGTACCTGAAGAAAATGAAAATGTTAAAAAGGGAAAATTAGCACCTGGAATGAAAGCAACAGCTGAGCTATACATAGATTTGTCTGATTTAGATTTTGATGTTGAAGCTAGAATAAAATTACTTGATGATATTTATAATGCTTTTGACATAAAATTTATTATTGATGATGTATGCTATAGTATAAATGATGCTTTCGTTATACCAAGAGATGATGAAAGGATAAAAAGAGTATATGTTGAACTCTTTTGGAAAGATTTAAAAAGCAGTATGTTTGTAGTGAATGCAGAAAAATTATTAGTTTCATTTGATATTGAAGTAAAACAAGTATTGAAATAACAGTGAGAATATTTATTCAAATGATGATAAAAAATGATTAGTATAGTAGCTAGTGCTTAGATAATAAATGTTGAATATTTAGTTTAGACGTAATAAAAAGTCCGTATATGACTAGAGTTTCTAGTTATATACGGATTTTAAAATGTATAAAAATCTATTCTTAAAAACAAAAAAGCAGGTATACTGCTTTAATGGTAGCGGCTACAAGAGTCGAACTTGTGACCTCTCGGGTATGAACCGAACGCTCTAGCCAACTAAGCTAAGCCGCCAAAATAAAAATCTACCTAATATAGATTTAATGGTTGCGGGGGTAGGACTTGAACCTACGACCTTCGGGTTATGAGCCCGACGAGCTGCCAGCTGCTCTACCCCGCGATACATGTTATAAATAAAGTATAATACATAATTTGAAAAAAGTCAAGAAAAAAATTAAAATGCAGTTAAAATTTGGCAAAAAATTTTTAATTCTTTTAATTCTTGTGTTTTTAGTATAGTTATAGAAATTTTTCTGTAATATTATGTACATTTGTATATAAAGATATTCAAAAAATAAATTAAAAATATTGTTAGTTCTTGAAATGAAAAGTTTAGTATAATATAATATAATATATTAAAAGGTGGAAAAAATATGAAAATAACTGGGAAAGTTCAAGCAATAATTTTTCATAATGAATCAAATGGTTATACTGTTATGGTTATAAAATCATCATCTAGTATTACTGCTGTAGGCGAAACTTTTGAGATAGAAGCAGGAGATGAAGTAGAACTTGAAGGAAATTACACTACTCATAAGGACTATGGGCAGCAGTTTTCATTTAAAACATGTGTAAAGATTATGCCAAAAGATAGCGTAGCACTTATTCAGTATATAGCAGATAATGTAAAAGGTATAGGGAAAAAGACAGCCAAAAATATAGTAAATATGTTTGGAGAGGATGTAAAAGATGTAATAAGATTTTCTCCAAATAGGCTATTAGAAGTTCAAGGAATGAACGAAGAAAAGATAGAGGTGCTAAATGATTTCTTTACAAACGAGTGGGAAAAATGGAATGCTGTTGAGTATTTAGCAAGTTTTGGAGTATCATCGCTTACTGCATCTAGAATATTTGACGTATTAAAAGAAGAAACTATAACTATAGTAAAAGAAAATCCATATAGTTTGCTTGAATTTGTAAGGACTCTAGACTTTAAAACAATTGATATGGTAGGCTTAAATCAAGGAATAGCAATAGATAATAAGTCAAGAATTAGATATGGTATTTTACATTTTTTAAATGTCATAACAGAATTTGGTCATACATGTATAGATGAAGAGTTTTTTAAGAAATATGCGTGCGAAAATTTAAGAGTAGACTTAGATGTAATAGAGTCAGGAATTGCTTCTCTTAGAATGTCGGAGGACATATATATATCAGAGATTGATGGGAAAAACTACATATTTAGAAAAGCACTATATCTTGCTGAACAAAATATAGCAAGTCATGTAGCCATGCATGCAAAACAAATTATGCCTAAAGTAAATTATGAGAAAAAATTAAATGAAGTAAAAAACACTATTGGAATTACACTTTCAGAAAAGCAGAAAGAAGCAACAATAAATGCACTATCTAATTCAATATCTGTTATTACGGGAGGGCCTGGAACTGGTAAGACAACTATTATAAAATGTATAATAGAGGTTTTAACAAGTATGAAGAAAAGTTATGTACTTACTGCACCAACTGGAAGAGCAGCAAAAAGAATATCTGAAACAACATCAAAACAGGCAAAAACAATGCATAGACTTCTAGAAATATCTAAAATTGATGATAGAGATTTAGATACTTTTTTAAATTATATAGTAAAAACTATAGAAGCAGAAGTAGTTATTGTAGATGAGGCATCTATGATTGATACCCTTATGATGAATAATTTATTTAAAGCAATAAAGCCAACTACTCAAGTAATTTTAGTCGGAGATGTAAATCAGCTACCATCTGTTGGGCCAGGAAATGTCCTTAAGGACATAATTGATTCAAATGTAGTAGTAACAACAGAGTTAAATGAGATATATAGACAAAGTAAAGAAAGTAGTATAATTGTAAATGCACATAGGGTAAATAGTGGATTATATCCCGAATTTCAGTCCAAAGATTCCGACCTTTATTTTATAAAATCAGAAAGTATGGATGAGGCGCTCGGAGAAATAACTTCACTTGTTTCGTATAGACTATCAAATTTTGCAAATATAAATCCTATGCTAGATCTTCAAGTGCTTACTCCAACTAAAAAAACAGACCTTGGTACAATTAACTTAAATAAAGTTTTGCAAAACATATTAAATCCAAAGAAAGATGAAAGTAAATGTAAAGAAATAGCAGGAAAAGAGTTTAGACAGGGAGATAAAGTTATGCAAATTATTAATAACTATGATAAAGAATTTGTGCAAGGAGTGGAAATGGGAGCAGGAATATATAATGGCGATATTGGATATGTTACAAATATTGATAATATGCTTGAGAAACTAACTGTACTTTTTGAAGATGGAAAAGAAATTGACTATGATTTCAAAGAATTAGACCAGCTTGAACTAGCTTATGCAATTACTGTACATAAAAGTCAAGGTAGTGAGTATGACTACGTTATTCTTCCAATATATAGTGGTTATCCAAAACTTTTTACAAGAAATCTTCTTTATACAGCTATGACAAGGGCTAAAAAAATGCTCATAATAATTGGAAATAGGAATATGGTAAATTATATGGTAGATAATATTGGTGAAAAGAACAGAAAGACTGGTCTTAAAACTAAGATAATTGAAAATATATAGTTAGATTGTATAGATAATATAATTAAAATACAATACACCGAAAGAATTGATTATATACAAAAAAAGAGCCCATCTTAAGATATCTTAAGATGGGTAAAATAAAATTATTACTAAAATATTAGGAGAGGAATTAATAACAAATCAATATTATGATGTCATTTCAGACTTTGTAAATCTTCCCGTCGGGATAACATTTTTCCAGCTAACTCGCTTAGCTCCGTTTAAACGGATGAAGCTTTTGAGTTTGGAAGAAGATGTAGAAATGAATACCTTCTTTCCTTGATTTGCAAAGCTAAGTGCAAGGCTATAGGTTGCGTAGTTTGAACGGCCAATGTTTTCGGCCGTTGTCTTGTACATCATTTTAGGCGCTTTAAGCACTATGAACTGCCAAGGCCTACTGTTTATGAGGTTGAGAATCATTGCAGCGTTAACGCCATCATAGGGACTCTTCATCGATATAGTTTCGAGAGTGTCATATACCGCAGAAGCAATATAGATTTTTTCGGTGCCGAAGTCTTCGGAATTAAGCAGTCCCGATACATCGTATATGTTTATAACTTCGCTCTCTTCTTTCGGAATGAAATCGATAGCCTTTGAAGGCTCCGGTGCTGGCATAGGGGTAAGACGGCTTTTGAAAAGTTTATCAAACTTTTCCTTAAAATCAGAGTGGTTCTCAAGCGACCTTGCTACTTTGGATTTTGAAAGCTTAAGCAGCCGAGTTACTTGGGCGTACGATGTTACATCGTTATTTTCGATGAGCTCTCTGATTCTTTCGAAATCCATCTCGATTTCAGCGTCTGTTCTTTTGTTTACGTTTGTCATGTTGTTACTCCTTTCAAACATGCTTAGTCAGTTGACTTTGACTTTAATCCGTCGTCAATTGACTAAGAATTTTTTTATTACTTAACAATAATATTTTAGCACAGTTTACATAAAATGTCAAGAGGTATATATAAAATTAAAAAAAAAAAAAAAAGACCTAGCTTAAATTTTAAGCTAGGTAAAATAAAATTATAAAAGGAATTAATAATGAAAGCAACAAGATTCGTGTCAAATTAAAGAAATATTTGTACAATTAATTGTACATAACATATATTAAAAATATTAATCACAAAAATGTCTTTGTTTTTTAACTAAAGATTATTAACTATTTACTATAAAGTATTTTATCACTTATAATATTGTATGTCAAGTTTAATTTTTTATTTACTGAAAAGTGAAATATATGTTTTTCCATTTTTTCTTATACTTTTATTTACATTTTTTTTACTTTGTGATAAAATGCTTGTGTAATTAGAGGTGATATTTTTGGAAGAATTAATGGATTGTATATGTGATTATATTAATAAACCATATACCGACTATGCTGTAATGTTAAATGGTGAATGGGGTAGTGGTAAGACATATTTTTGGAACAATAAATTAAGAGATAGATTAGAAAGTTTAACAAACTCTGATGGGAAAAATTACAAAACTATATATATGTCACTTTATGGAATAAATAGCCTAGAAGAAATAAGTAAAAAGATATTTATAGAAACAAATCCTACTGTTAGCAAAGCTTTAAAAAAGATAGCAGATGCAAATAAGCAGGGAAATGTAGTACCAGAATATGTAAAGACTGGGCTTGATATGGCTAACCTTTTTGGAAGTTTGAATTTAGGAAATGATAAAATAGATTATTCAAAATTATTTAGTACAAAAGACAAGATTCTATGTTTTGATGATTTAGAAAGAGCAAATGTTGATGTAATAGATATACTTGGATATATAAATAACTTTGTTGAACATGATGGGATAAAAACAATAGTTATTTGTAATGAAAAAGAACTTGCAACTAAATTTAGAAATACAAATTTAGAATTTAAAACATTTATTGCAACGTACATATTAGATAGAGAAAAGAAAATTGGAAGTAAACAGGAAGAAAAACCTTTAGCTAACATGATAGATGACAAAATAGCAGAAATATTTGATAAAGTAAATGCGTATGAGAGAATAAAGGAAAAACTAATTGGTGAAACTTTTGAGTATATTCCAGAATATTCATATATATTATCTGGTATGATAATGAAGTATGAGTATAATCAAGGACTAGCTGATTTCTTGAAAAGAAATACATCAGTAATTATTGCAGCATTTAACAAATCTGAAACAAGAAACTTAAGAATATTAAAGCACTCGCTTGCTGACTTTGAAAGAATTTATAGCGCAATAATGAGAGATTATCCTAATACGCCAAGTAAGATTTTAAAAACTATCCTTACATTTACAATAGCTGTGTCATTTGAGATAAAAGCAGGAAATGTATCAAAAGAAAAATTAAGTCAAGTAAAGTCAAATGATGAATATATGGCAACAATATTTACATCATCCTTAGTAAATGACAATAGTCAGTTCTATTTAAAGGAATTTGATAATAGGTATTTCTTTGGAAATGATTCAAAGTATAAATTCTTTAAATTTGTTGAAGTATATGTAAGAACTAGATATTTTGATATGAGACTGTATAAAGATAATATGCAAGAAGCAAATGTGTCATTAAATGAAGACAAAGTTCAAAATTCAAATAAGTATAACTTAATTTTAAGTGGAGAGTATCTAAAAATGTCTGACTTTGACTTTAATGTTTTAGTAAGGCAAGTTATTGATGAGATAAGAATAGGAAAGCCTAAATTTACTGAATTTATAAATCTTTTTAGTGTGTATAAATATTTAATAGATATGGGACTATATACTGATATAACTGTTTCAGAGCTTAAAACTGCAATATCTACTGGTATGCAAATTGCAGCATCTGAAATAAAGGTTATAGAGGGAGATGAATACGAGCTTGATGTAAATACATACGATAAAGATGTAGAAGAAGTGTTTAATACGTATAACAAGATAAAAAAAGAGCTTATAGAGAATCTAGCACTAAGCAAAGCAACAGATTTGTTCAAAAACTTACCTGGAAATATACCACAGTTCTATACAGATATAATGGGAAAATTTGCTATGCTTCCTGTATTTTCTAAATATGATATGAATGACCTTTATGCTAAACTTGAAGTTACTCAAAACTATGATTTGTATAATTTTATAAACCTATTTGGAGTAAGGTATAAAGATAAAGAAAAACTTTATGAGGCAGATAAGAAGAATTTAGAGAAGCTTGTTGAAATAATACGTAAAAATGTATCTGCTAAAACTGATAAAACAATTAATTCTGTGCTTTTAAGTAAAATTGCAGATACGATAGAGAGTATAAAATGCTAAAAAAGATGGGGAAC
Organism: Clostridia bacterium; assembly: GCA_017478805.1. Classification (GTDB taxonomy): domain Bacteria; phylum Bacillota; class Clostridia; order TANB77; family CAG-465; genus RGIG5057. The sequence goes on along the minus strand of JAFVCY010000017.1, from coordinate 1,572 downwards.
TATTCCTCATCTTTATTCATATCTTCAGGTTTAGTTATTATTTGATAGAATGTAACTGTTACGTTATATTCATCACTTGTAGCAGTTATTTTTATAGGGTTATCTAGATTATTCTTAAATTTAAAATCTAAAGTGTTATAGTATATGGTAGCATCTCTATCTACAGGAACATAGTCAACTCTACGGCTGTGAGGATGCCTTTCAACTATCTCTAAATTTGCTCCAAGTGCTACGTTATACATAGTACTACTTATTTGACACATACCACCTCCAGGTGCTTTTATAACATGACCTGTTGAATCAAAAACGGTTGATTCTTTAAATCCATGTTCTAAATCCATTGGTCCGAACTGTTTCATTAAAAGAAAAAACTTCTCCTTTATCAATAGTTTTACCGTTTATTTTAGATATTGCAAGGGCAATATTTTCTACTCTATTTGTGTCATTATCATATATATTAGTTTGATATGTTGAAAGAAGTACTTCTTCAGTTCTTATAGTAGGAGTAGTTTTTTCATTTTTAGTAGTAGTGTTTGTATTTATATTATTATTGTTATTAGTGTTATTGCTATTATTCAAACTATTTGTATTATTTGCACTGTTATTTTTTTGTGTATTTGTAGTATTTTGTGTATAATTAGTATTTTCGTATGAATTGTTCCTTAAGGTATTAGTAGAGCTTCTTAAATTAAATGCTATAAATATAATAATTGATAAAACAATTGTAATTGCAATTATTGCAAATAATGTTTCGTATTTGTTTGATTTCAAATGATATCACCTCTTAAAAGACTTTAATTATATTATTTGTTAAAATTTTATTTTTATACAATTTAAAAAAATTGATTTTAGAAAAAATATATGTTATAATTAAATTACTTGAAAGTATTATAGATAGTCGCGCATATTTAAATATGTGAGGAAAGTCCGGGCTCCTAAAGTGGCATAGGGTGCTAGATAACGTCTAGTGAGAGTGATCTTAAGGAAAGTGCAACAGAAAATAACCGCCAAGAATGTGGTAAGGGTGAAAAAGTGAGGTAAGAGCTCACTAGTCTTTATGGTGACATAGAGATTTTGTGTAAACCCCACCTGGAGCAACACTATAACTGAAAGATTAAGGTAGTGCCAGCCGCCTTTCTAATTTAGTGGCTAGAGATATGTAGTGATACATATTCGAGATAAATGACTATTAATACAGAACCCGGCTTATTGAATACTTTGAAGTATATATGTATTATTGTAAACATAATATTGTTTCGCTTAAAAAATATCGAAAAAATTTAGAAAAAAAGTATTGACAAACTGTTTATTATAGTTTATAATAATAACGTGCTAAGGAAAGAAAGTAGATGGGCGCTTAGCTCAGTTGGGAGAGCATCTGCCTTACAAGCAGGGGGTCACAGGTTCGAGCCCTGTAGTGCCCACCATTTATTTTCTTTTGGCCTGGTAGTTCAGCTGGTTAGAACGCTAGCCTGTCACGCTAGAGGTCGAGGGTCCGAGCCCCTTCCAGGTCGCCAATTTTTTTTTACTTTGGTTAGATAGCTCAGTCGGTAGAGCAGGGGACTGAAAATC
>JAFVCY010000016.1 GCA_017478805.1 Clostridia bacterium | reverse complement strand
ATTAAATGCTAGAAAAGTAGCAATTAGTAGAAAACAAATTATAACTCTTGAAAGTAGTAGTATTTTAATATTCTTGTTCATTTTTTTCCTCCTTGCATGCATTTTTTACATGTACCATAAAAGACAGTCTTATCTGTATCAATAAAAAAATCTTGTGATTTTGCAAGACTATCTTTTAACTTTTCAACTTCTTTATCTTCAAAATGGAACACTTTTTCACATGTGTTACAAATAAAATGGTAGTGACTAGGTGCTATACAACTGTCTTCTATGTATTGAAAGCACATTGGCTGCTTTTCTTCAATGTGGTATTTCCTTATCTTTCCATCTTTAGCAAGAGAATTTAAAAGTCTATATACGGTTGCTTGGCTCACGTTTAGACTAGATAAATCTCTAGATATTTGCTCTGCTGTTAAATGTTTATTACTATTTGATTTTAAATATTCAAGTAAAGTGGCTTTTTGTTTTGTATTACGTTTTTTTATACTCTCCATATAGTTTCTCCTTAATGATAATGATTATCATTTGTAATATTATATAGTAGTCATGTTTAAAAGTCAACTAAAATAACGAAAAATAACCAAAAAATTAAATTAGAATAATTAAAATTAAATTAAAAAATAATATATACAAAATATATTTATTAAAAAGAAAAATCCCCAAACCTTAAGCAAAGTTTGGGGATTAAATGTTAGAATCCGCTAAAGAAGCTATCTGTGCTTGATGCTTCACTGTTACCATCTCCTTCGAATAATGAATCAAAGTAATTAGGTGGGGAAGTTAAGTCGTAAGGATTCCCTCCATAGAACATTCTGTCCACTCCGAGCGGATCCAAGCAATTGTCGATAGTTTGGAGTAAACTATCAAATAAACCTTTGGGCTGATACATCATAATGATTCCTCCTTTATTAAAATTTAGATAGATTTTTTTCTATCACTCATATTATACCACAAATTTTACAGAAATGAAACATTTTTATGTGAATTTTTGTATAAAAATTATTTGAAAAAAACTTGATTTTTGATTTTTTATATAGTATAATAATATATGTGGGGTGAAAGAATATAATGAAAGATTTTGTAAACAGAATATTAGGTGCAAAGTATACAGGGTATGTAGCCTTAGTTTTAGCACTTATTATTGTTATCGTTGCAATATATTTAATTTCCGTTCAGTTTAAAGATACAAGAGATGTTTCAATAGACTTAGCTGAAAAGCCAGATGTAGCTATTGAAAATGCTTCTGAAAATACTAGTACAAATGATAACAAAGAAGTAAAAGAAAATGAAGAGGCAAAAAAAGAAGAAAAAGTTAGTAATGAAGAAAACCAAAAAGTAGAATTTGCAAGTGAACTAAATATTTTACTAAAAGGAAGTAAAGTAGGTAGTGCATATAGGTCAAGTGGAGTAGATGGCTCATTTGAAAAAATACAGGCTGGGCTTAGTAATAAAGAAAAGGCAAGTGTTACTACTGATTCAGTAATAAGTTTAGATGTAAGTACACTTAACAAGACTACAATAGATAGTATAAAAGAAATAGATTCAAGTATTTATAATAAAGATGGAAACGTAATTTTTAATTCAAAACTTGCAAATAAATATGATAGAATCTCACTTGCAGTTGATGAACTTGAAGAAAGTGAAGAGTATTATGTATATATAGCAATTACTTTAACAGATTCATCAAAAGTTGAGTATATTTTTAAATTTTAGAGATTAAAAGCTAAAGGTATTTTAATGTGCCTTTAGCTTTCTTAGCTTTTCTAAAATATACGACTTATACTTTTTATTTTCTACGCTTTTTACTTTGAAAATGGAATCAGTATTATTATTATTATTAT
>JAFVCY010000015.1 GCA_017478805.1 Clostridia bacterium | reverse complement strand
TGATTTTGCATTTATTGTTATCTGAGTATTGCTATTTTTTGTTACTGTTGCAACTGTTGTATCACTTGATTCTACTGTTATTTCCAAACTATTTGGATTTGTTATCGTTATACTTTGACTCCCTGTATACGTTAACCCTACACTTGACTTAGAAAATGCTAATCCGGTTAAGCTATTTAAGTCTAAAGTTCCTATTTGCTGACTTTTTGTATACAAATCATCTAGTGCAGCTTTAACCGATACTTTTGTACTATCTGATTTTGTATATTCTACCTCTGTCGCATTCATTATATAATCTGCATATACTTTTGCTCCTATACATACTGTGATTAATGCTACAATTAGCAATATTTTTGTTATATTTTTCTTCATATTTTACTATTCACTCCTTAATATCTTTATTTTTTCTTCCTATGCTTTTGTCTTTTATTAGATTTTCTTTTGTTTTAAAAAATTTTTCCGTATTTCGTTTTTAGACGCCTTATTGAATTTTTTATCTTTTTTGACTAACATTATATCCTCTCCTTCTAGCAACTTTATTTATTTTAAATGCAATAGTTTTTAAAGATTATTCAAGTTACTAAAGCCATTTTACACTAAAAAAAAAAAAAACTTTCAAGTGACATAAATTCATTTTTATGCTTTTTAATTAAAAAAATTTTAGTATTTAAAGTATGCTACTTAACTTTTTGAAGATTATCGCAAACTAAAGTAGCTAAATTAATGTATATTTAAACTTTTATTATATCATTTTCTTTTGTTACACTTATATTACAAAAAATTTTTTGTCTATATTATCATAGCTCATTTATCCCTACAAGTTATATAATTTTACCTTTGCACTATTTTTCTTGTTTTAAAATATAATATACAAAACGATAGTTGTATTTTTCTTAATTTTTTTGTATAATATATTTAGTTGTATTTAAGGACGTGATTATTTTGGAAAAAGTAGAAGAAGTGTTTGATATAAAAAAACATATGGAAGGTAAAAAAAAGAAAAAAATACATATGATAGGTATTTGTGGCGTTAGCATGAGCGCTATTGCCTTAGTACTAAAAAAAGCTGGATACATAGTAACTGGCTCTGATAGAAATGAAGGAGACATGTACGAGATTCTTAAAAAAAGTGATATACCTGTATTTATAGGCTCTAATGCAGAGCTTGTTAAAGATGCAGATGCTGTGGTATACACTTCAGCTATAAGTCAGCACGATGTTGAGTTTGTAAGAGCAAAATCACTAGGCATACCAACTTATGAGAGAGCTAAATTTTTAGGCATGCTTTTAAAGCTTTATGCAAAACCAATATGTATATGTGGTACACATGGAAAAACAACTACTACATCTATGACATCAGCAATATTTATGGATGCAGGGTATGACCCAAATGTTCAGGTAGGTGGTAAATTTAAGAAATTAAATGATTTGAACTATAGAATTGGTGAATCTGAGTATTTTATACTAGAATCATGCGAATATGTAGATAGTTTCCTTAACTTTCCTCACCAAACAGCAACTGTACTAAATATTGATGAAGACCATTTAGATTATTTTTCAGGTATTGAGGACATAAAGAAATCATTTAAAAAGTTTATTCTTATGCTACCAGAAAATGGAATACTTATTATAAACCAAGATGACCCAAACTGCAGAGATGTATTAAATGAAATAAAAGATGAACTTACTAGCAAAAACATTAATATATATACATTTTCACTTAGTGAACCAACAGCTACAATTTATGCTAAGAATATATCATGTAACGTAAAAGGTTTCTACTCTTTTGAAGTTAAATCACCAAGGACCTTAGATACTTATGAGTTTTACTTAACAGTTCCGGGAATACATAATGTGTATGATGCCTTAGCTGCAATAACTACATCATATGCTCATGGAATTAGTTTTGATGTAATGAAGAAAAGCTTAAATGAGTTTTGTGGTGCAAAAAGAAGATTCGAACTCAAGAAACAACTTGAAGGAAACGTTTTGGTATATGATGACTATGCTCATCACCCAACAGAAATAAAAGCAACACTTGCTGCTGCTAAACAGAAAAGTACATCTAGAGTAATATCTGTGTTTCAGCCTCATACATATTCTAGAACCAAAGAACTATTAGATGACTTTGCAACTGCATTTACAGATAGTGACCTTGCAATAATTACAGATATATATGCGGCACGTGAAATTGATGATGGAACAATATCTTCAAAAGATTTAGTTAAAAAGGTTCAAGAAGTCTCAAAAAATGCAATATATTTACCTACTTTTAAAGACATTCTCTCATACCTTAAAGATGAAATAAAAGACGGAGATATTGTACTTACAATTGGTGCTGGAGATATAACAAAGATATCAGATAAAATAGAAAGAGCTTAAGTGTTATTTACACTTAAGCCTATTTCTTATAATCCATAATACTTAGCATTTTTATACTCATAACCTTTTAAATAGTATACATTATTTGTATTTTCTGCAACAACAAATACATCCTTATTTGAAATACTACCTCTTCCCTCTTTAATTGTATAATTTCCAAGTTTAGTAACATCCACAATATACAGCTTATTATACTGATCTCCTTTACTTATTACTTCCTTTCCAAATTCAACATCAAAATTGTTATATATAATTGCCTCATTATTAATTGGCAATGACTTATTTGCTAAAACATACGCATTTACACTACTACTCACAGCATTTAGCATCTCGTTATATTCTTCGAATTTAGCATCATTTATATAGCCAGAGCCAATAATTGTCGAACCAGTTAAAAGAAGTAGCATTATTGCAATTGCAACTGCAAGAACAGTCATTGTTATACCACTTTTCATATTCATTTTCATCCTCCTACTACCACATAAATAGATTATACCCTAAACAAAATATTTATACAAGATTATTTTTATTTTTTCATTGACAAAAATAAAATAAATATATATACTATAGTTAGAAAAATTTAAAAAGAGGTGTTATTATGGTATTATCGCCAAGAATAAATATAGAAACAAATGAGGAACTTACAAACGTTGAGCAATATGCAAAGGAAGAGTTTAAGATAAAAAACAAGAACATAACTGATATAGACTTATCACTCAAGTATTTTGGTGATTTAGAGTTTGATAGTTGCTTTTTTAAGAATATAAAATTCAACTCTTCAAACTTTGAAAAATCATACTTTAAAAATTGCATATTTGACACTTGTGATTTTTCAAGTACAAACCTTTCAAACTCATCATTTAAAGAATGTGAATTAACTAATTGTAAATTACTATCTACAAATCTGTATAAAGCATACCTTGAAAATATATGTATAAAGGATTGCAACGCAAAATCTTCACTTTTTAGTAGTGCAGTTATAAACAGTGCAGACATACTATCATCTGACTTCAAGTATTCTGAAATAACAGAAACTGAGCTTAAATACATAACTCTTAATAACGTTGATTTTAGTTTTAGTAATTTTTCATCAACTAAACTTAAGGACATAGACTTTACCAAAAGCACACTTGACACTATATTACTGTATGCAGATGATTTAAAAGGGGCAATTATGACAAAAGAGCAAGCACTCTCATTTGTATCACTACTTGGAATTAAAATAAAATGACAATGGAAATAGATATAATTCTACTTGACTAAATTTTATATCAAATAAGTTAAAGTATCTAATATAATATAAAAACTTGAGAGTACACTTTATAACTTGTGCACTCTCAAGTTCTTATTAATTATTCTCAATGTAATCAATAGCCGTAGTAAACGTCTCCTCAATAGTCATGTCGGTAGTATCAATGTAGAAATGCTTTGCACTCCTTAAGAACTCTAGTGCCTTGTCTTTACCATAGATTATCTCTTCATAAAGCCTCTTGGTATTTACAACCTGACGCTCAAAGTACTCAGGATACTCATACCTATCCTTTCCCTCATCATCTGCAATCCTCTGCCATGCAATATCAGCTCTCGCATTAAGGTGGATATAGATATCAAACTTAGCCAAACGTTCAGGTCTTTGGATATCATGTATTTCATCATACGTTTTACCACTTCTTGTGATACCATGATCATACTGGTCACTTGGCCCTCTTTGACAAATGAAATAATCAAAATGTCCTTTCAACTGCTCCATATAGTTTGACAGAAGCCCATCTGCGAAAGAAAACAGAAGCTGTTCAGTATACCAATCCTCATAACCATTCAGACTTATAGCATTATTAAGCAGTTTAACCAAATACTTATCACAAGGAGATTTTGCTGTAATAACACTAAAGTCCTTGCTTGCATAGTACTTAGCTAAATTATCTCTTAAGCTAGTCTTACCACTTCCATCCTGGCCACACACACTTATATACTTTGTAGTAAGGTCAGCTAAAGGAAATGTGCTTAAGTCAAGTCTTCCATCTTCCCGAACTATTTCAGGCAAAAAAACTAAATTTCCCATAAGGCAATATCCTCCTTTATTAAAAGAAAAATTTTATGTGGTATAAAAACCAACTAGATTATATATAAAATACCACGTAAAGTCAATATTAAATAACAACTTTTTTCCAATTTTCTACAATATCATTCGGCACATTCAAATTTCCCTCTCCTGTTCCCATTTTCACATTTGGCTTAACTCTTCCATGATAATCACTACCACCAGATACAAATAGCTTCCTACGGTCACAAATATCTAAAAGGAAATCAGTTTGCTCTTTACTAAAGTTCCTATAATAGCACTCAATCCCTTCAAATTTATAGTTATCTAATATATACTCTAGTATCCTATTTGAGTTTTCTCTATACTCAAATATATGTGGAATAAACACAATCCCACCTGCCTTATGCACAATTTCTACTGCCTTTTCAAAATCTGGAAGATAAGCATCCATATCAACAAAAAACTGAGTATTAGGATTTGACATGTACTCTCTATAAAAGACATTACTATCTTTCCAAGATGCTTCATTTATGAACTTTCTATTACTTTCATCTTTAACAATATAACTATGAAAATACTTAGAACCATATATACTTCCATTATATTTCTCTATAAAATCATCCGGAAGACTAATTCCTGTATCTATTGCCTTACTATATAATATTCTCACTTCTACCTTATTTCTTTCTGAGTTTGATAAATATGTTTCATCAATCTGTCTTTGCATTTCATTTGGGTTAATATTGTACCCAAGTATTTCAATTGGAATACCTAATACCTTAGTATTAAGTTCAACTCCTGTTATTATTTTTCCTGAAAAATGTCTTCTAATTTCTTCATTTTCCAAGTCATTATATGCTCCGACATGCATTATGGTCAGTTATTGAAATATATTTTAAGCCTAATCCTTCTGCCATATTTAGCATATCTACTACTTCATCAATGCCATCTGATGAATACTTGGAATGCATATGTAAGTCTATCATATTATTACCTCCCTATATATCACTAAATATTAATATATCTCCTTCTTATTACTACTATACTCTTCAAATAACTTTAAACATTCATCTCTATTTATTTCGCTTAATTTTAGTACCTTTTTATCTAAACAATTATCTGCTATAAAATTATATATATAGTCATCTCTAAAACCTATATTTGCTGCATCTTCTTTTTTACAACCATAAAATACTTCTGTAATATTTGCCCAAATAATAGCACCTAAACACATAGGACATGGATAGCATGTTGTATATAATATATAATCTGATAAATCTCTTGTATTTAGTTTTTTACAAGCCTCTCTTATAACATTAATTTCTGCATGAGCTGTTGGGTCATTATCTTTGAGTACTGTATTTGACGCGCATGCTACTATTTCTCCATCCTTATCTACTATGCAGGCACCAAAAGGTCCTCCATAGTTCTTATTCATATTTAATCTTGCTTTATCTATTGCTTTTTTCATAATCATCTCTATCACCTTCCTCTTGTAATGTTATTTTAACACATTTTAGTTATTAATTCAAACGAAAAAAATAATATAGAGATAAAAAGCTCTCATTTTACATGAGAACTTTTCAATTTTTTCTTACTTTCAATTTTCATTAGCACACATAATGAAATAATTATAATAAAAACACTTATCCAAAACGATATTACAATTATATCATTTACAGGTTCAGGATTTTCTTTGTATAACCCTATATACAAGTCTTCTAGTATTACAAAAAATGCTATACACAATAATATATGCATCATACCTTCTAATCTTCTCTTTAGCTTTACCAAAACACAACCGTGAAAAAATCCCATAGCCGAAAACATGAATCCAAAAAACAGTATTATAAATTGTTCAAAATGTACTTCTACATGTAAAGTAAAATTTAGCCAAATTACTGATATTGAAACACATACTCCAAAAAGGAATTCTAAAAAGAAAATGCTTACATTCTTTGATAAATATCCTTCTTTATCTGTTAAGTTTTCCTTACTCATTTTTCTTTAGCCTCCTCTAAATTATTAGAACATATATATTAAAAACTTATTTTTAGTAATTATACCACAAATATTATAATTTTCAAATATAACAGAAAAATTACTGATTATTAAGCTGAAAAATGTACCCTACAACTTTTCACACTTCTTAGTATGCATTCTATAGGATACATTTTTAACGCATTTCATTTTTTATTTTACACGTATGTAACTTATCATATTTTCTAGATAACTAAATGTCTATGTTTTCCATATCGTCTATCATATTTTCAATAAATACACCATAGCCTGTAGTTGGGTCATTTAAAAGGACGTGGGTTACTGCGCCAATTAATTTACCATTTTGAATAATAGGTGATCCGCTCATTCCCTGCACTATTCCACCAGTAAGTGAAATAAGCTTGCTATCAGTAACTTTTATAATCATGTTTTTATTTCCACTTGATTTTAGCATAACCTTCTCTATTTCAATATCGTACATTTCTTTATGTCCATAGTTTACACTAGTATAAATGCTTGCTTTTCCAATAGCAATCTTATTTTTCCCTACTACTTCTATTTCCTCTTTATCCTTCAAAAAATCCATATCCACTATTTTCCCGTAAATACCTTTGTCAGTATTTGTAATTATACTCCCCACAATTTTGTTTGTAACCGTTCCCCTTACCTCTCCTGGCTGGTTTGCATACCCCTTTTTTATGTTATATATATCAGTAAAAGTAATTGCACCAGTTTCAATTGGAACTATGTAATTTTCTTCAGTCTCAGTCACGCCATGACCAAGACCTGCAAACATCATCTCATTTTTCTCATAGAAAGTTATTGTTCCCACACCTGCAGAACTATCCTTTACCCAAATATTTAGCTTATACTCATTAGAAAGTGCGTCAATTTGTGGAGTTATCTCAATATTTTTTTCTATATCATTCCTTGAGACTTTAAGGATTAAGTTTTTTCCATCACTACTTTTCACTATATCCTCAAGCATTTTACTAGTACTTATACTTTCACCATCTACTTCTAAAATAACATCTCCAACCTTTAAATCAGTATCTTCTCTTTCGCACTTCATAACTAAGACACCAGTTGCAAGAAGCTTTATACCGGCACGAATCTCCTCCTAAAAGGAACACTTTATTTTTTCCAAAAGCTTGTAAATCACTACTATTTAAAGTAGTGACCATAGCATTTGATACGAGCGATATAACTAAAAAACAAGCTAAACATAAGATTACCGCCAAATTTCTCTTTATATTTTCCATACCTATCCTATATATTTACTCCAAATACCGCCCCTATAGTGCTAAAAATAATCGAGATTAAGAAATATATTATAACTGATGTAGAAAACTCAAATCCAGATATAACCGAACCTATTAAAAATACTAGACCATAAAAAATAGCCCCAAAAATTATACCTATTATAGCGCCCTTTTCTTTAACCTTCATTCCAAGCAAAAATGAAGAGATAAGCGTAGATACACCAAGACAAATATATATGGCAATATTTAAAGTATCATCTTGTATATTAGTATATGCAAAAATGATAGACGTAATCAAAAAAAGCACAAAAATTATGACATACCCAATAGCTAAACTTAACATATATCCTTTTACTTTTTCCATACTAAAACTCCCCCTTAATATATAATAGTTAAATTTTAGTATTTTATTACTTAAAAAGGCTAGTTAGTTTCAATTTTTACTATTTAATCTCCTTAGCTTTCTTCTTTATTAACGATTCTTGCATCCTATTTACAGCAATCTTTCTTAGTTTTGATAAGTTATCTAGTATCTTTGCAGTAAATACAACTACTGCACCTAAATATATATCAACATTTAATTTTTCACCTAAAAACACTAGAATTATTGTGACAATAGCATTTCCAAAAAAACTAGTTAAAAACTCACTAAATCTAAACTGTTTATTTATACTTGCAATAAATCCGCCAAGTGCTGAATCAAGGCAAGCTATTATTGCAACTGATATAAGTTTTGCATATGTCATTGATATCTCTAGGTTTAAACCTGTAAAAATACCAATAGCTATGCATATTAGAATTATAAAAAAACCTACCATTTCAGCCTCCTACTTTGCATACCTATAAGTTACTTTGCCATCATATTTAGGAATACTTATAGTATCTTTAGTTTCAACTTTTACTTTTATTCCAAGTCCTTTTAGTAAATCAGCCACCCCATTTTTTATATTTATAGCGCTATATAAATACTGAGAATTACCTATTGCTTTTATCTCAAAAGGTGCAGCTACAGTCCTAAAATTTACTTGAATTACTGAACCTACGCACCTTATAGGTGAGCTTGATATTATCCTTTCACCGTTTACTGAAATAGCCTCTGCACCTGCAACCTTAAGTTCGTTTACTACTGTAAGTACATCACTATCATGCACTAATGTATCTTTTCTTGTAGAGCCTTCTTCTAATTTTTCTCCATCATCTAAAGTAATTATTATCCCTTCTCCTGTAACATCTGTATATCCTGCGACCTTTGATAGATTATCTATGTTTGACTTCATCATAGAAATTGTAGCATCTGAACCATCTTTGCTACTATACATATCTATTATTCTACTTGCCTCTTCATAACTTTCTTCTAAATTATCATATTTCTCATTTAGATTTTTTAGTTCTTCTATAAGCTCAGACTCTCTTTTTCCCTCATATATATTCTCTTTAGAGCTTGCTTTTAGCTGCACTGTAAGTAGCATTGACAAAATAAGCAGGGTTATACCAATTAATGAATATGGAATAACATCATTTTCTTTTATAAACAAATATATTTTAGATTCATTATTATTTACATTTTTTATACTTTTCATCTTTACCTCTTTTTTATTTTTTTTCATTTTCTACTTTTAAATTATATACTAGCCAAACAAAAATTTCAATTAAATAATTGATTTTAACAAAAAAACAATATATAATTTTAGTATGAGAAAGTTAACAGTAAATATATCAAATGAAACAGTATTAAGTAAATATATTATAAATTATTTTAAGAATCTTAGTTACTCCTCTTTTATGAAAGCACTCAGAAACAAAGATATAAAAGTAAATTCTAAAAGAGTAAGTAGTGATGTAACAGTAAAAAAACGGGGATGTTATTTGTGTATATATATCAGATAATATACTTTTCAATATTCCTAAACAAATAGAATACTTGTATGAAGATGAAAATATTGTTGTAGCATATAAATGGCAAGGAATTTTGTCTAATAACGAGTCAAATGAAAAATTAAATGAACCTACTTTTGAGGAGTTAGTAAAAAAAGACTTAAAAGACGAAAACATTATCTTATGTCACAGATTAGATAGAAATACTTCTGGTCTTTTGATATTTGCGAAAACCAAAGATATTTTCAATGAAGTAGTAAAGGCTTTTGAAAATTTTGAAATAGAAAAGCATTATCTAGCATATGTGAATAATTCAAAGTTTAAAAATAGTCACGACATAATGGAAGCGTATATTGTAAAAGATAAAACAAATGGCTTTTCAAAAGTATATAATAATAAGGTAAAAAATAGTGAAAAAATTATTACAGAGTACTCAGTACTTTCTAAAAATTCTAATCTAGACTTTGCTATTTTAGACGTAACTTTGCACACTGGAAAAACCCATCAAATAAGGAGTCACTTGTCTTTTATTGGCCATGAAATTATTGGTGATAGTAAGTACGGGAAAAATGAAGTAAATAAGAAATTCAAAAAAAATAGACAACTGCTTATTGCATATAAGTATATTTTTAATATTAATGGTAGTAGTAAACTTGCATATTTAAATAAAAAAGAAATTACACTAAAAAAAGAGGAAATATTAAATATTATTTAATATTCCTCTCTTTTTTATTCTTCCTCTTTTTTTTATACTCATTCTTTTCAATATATTTTTATTAAAAGAATTATAACTGCTATACTTATTAGTATATAAATAATTTCTAAGAAAACATTATTTACCTTTTGCTCCTTTTTATATATCAAATTTATTATTGCATTTAATAGAAAATTAATGTCTAGCCATACAGTAAATATAATGGTTACTATCTTTAGAAGGTATTCTAATTGTAAAGCATTTATTATCACTATTATAACTGAAAAAAGCAAAATTTTTCCAATTATATAAATTGAAACAATTGATACTCTTTTGTTTTTTATATCAAACACAATAAAATCAAGTATTGTTAGTAAAGCTATAAATATGTATATCATAACAAAATTATTCATAATTCCTCTTTATTTTCCCTCTTTTATATAATTATAGGAAAAGATCAACCACCTATAATTGACTTCTTGATTAATATAAAATCAATCAAGATAATAGGATTATATCACATTTTTATAAAAATACACCATACTTTGTAAAAAATTCGACGAAAACTCTTTTTGGTGGAGGTGATGAGAATTGAACTCATGTCCGAAAATCTCTTAAAAGGAGCATCTACAAGTTTAGTACATATTTAACTAAAACTTTTGAAATAAAATATGTACAAAAAATATCAAAAGTTTAGCTACAAAAAAATACCCTATTAACTATGTAGCTAGCAGTTAATATTTGTTAGCTAGATAGATGATGCCACAAAAGTAGCTCTAGCAACCGACTTAAGTGACAAAGCTGCTATAAACTAAGCAGCTAGTGCAAATTCTCTTTGATCTGCGTTTAAATTTAATTTTGCTTTTTTATAGTGGCCAAAGCAACCATCCACTACTTGCAGCTCCAATCTCGAAAAATCCGTCGAAACCACTGCACCCCCATATATTAATATTTTAACACACATAGGTTAAGTTTTCAAGTTAAAATATATTTTTTATGCATATTTTTTCACATTCAACTGTATACTCAATATTTGATATTATACTTTCTATTTTAGCAATTGCTTCTTCCTTCTCTTCACTTTCTATATACGAGGCAATTTCCGACATGCCTACTTCTACTTTTTCTATATCATCATGATGTATAAAAATTGCCCATGTATCTTCCATACTATCCCACGAATTTTTAACGTTTTTTAATGAATCACCAGCATCATGGTATTTTTCCATCTTCAAAAAGTACTCAACATATTTCAAATCTGTCTTTAAATACCTACTTGTTTCCTCTAAGTAATTTACTTGCCACATACCTACTGCAATTATAACCATAAGTGTCACTATAAATATTGCTACATCTTTCATCTTCTATTTTTCTCCTTTCTTTTGAAATATAAAGTTTCCTCTTTCATCTATTGTTCCAACTAGAATATCTTCTAGTTTAACATTTTTCTCTGCTATAATTTTATCTAACTTTTCATCAGTCATATTTAATATTTGCATATTGATATCATTTTTCTTTCCATCTTCTATAATGTTTAGCGGTATACCATTTTCCTGTTTATCCATAGTTATAACATTTAGATTACCATTTGTTTCAAGTATTCCATATTTTACATCTTGAATTTTAAATACATCTTTTTCTCTGAGTTGTGACATAATATCTGCAACTGTATACTCTTGATTTCTAAACTCTTTTTCAAGTAACTTCCCATCTTTTATAATTATTACATTCTTACCACATAAGCCTTCTTGCACTTTTGTGCTCATTTTTGTTAGAAATGTAAATACTATATAACAAAGAAGAAGTGTAAATATTGGAACTATACCATCTAATATACTTATTCCTCTAGAAGACATTGGTGCAGATGCAAGATCTGCCATAAGTATCATTACTACAAGTTCAAATGGCTGAACTTTAGAAAGTTCTCTCTTTCCCATTATTCTAAATATTAAAAATATTACTAAATACAAAATTAATGCTCTAAAAAAAATTACTAACATTTTTTATCACCTAAATGTATTTTTCGCATATATTTCCAAATTATACAAAGAATAAATGTAAAGTGAGGCGTTTTCTATGAACAAAAATATAGATTTATTAAGATTAAAACAAAATAGTATAAAACTTCTAACTGCCATATCTGTATTTACTATAACTGTAATGTTTACTCCAAATTTTGATATATCTTCTTTTCCTCTTTTGATTGTTGCAAGTTTATTTATAATATCTGCAGACTACTTAATGTCTGTTATTTCTGGTATACATGACATGCCAGTAGGTAGAGGAATTATAGGCTTTACATCAGCTACTGTTTTCATATACATGGCACAGTTCTTTATAGCTGGTTACTCTATCTCCCTTTCTTCTACTTTTATTGCAGCTTTAATATACGCCTTTATTTCATATTTAATACCTAACAAGGTATAACAACAAAAGCAGGCTTATACTACCTGCTTATTTTTATTATACTATTTAATTTCCTAGAGAAACTACAGGACAAACACCATAGTTGCTGCTGTCTGACCCACCGCTCAAGTACCTGTTACTAGAGATACTGTCAATATAGCAAAGGTAATTGTATCCAATTACTGACGGGGAGGCCAGCCACCAAGACCCACCACTTGTCATGAACATGCTATTTGCTTCTGTTGTTAGTGAGTAGTAGGGTGAAGTACTTCCAAATTTCGTTATACTCGGACTATTAAATGCTGGTGCATATGCATATCCATTATTTGAAGCATATGTTTCATATAAACTTGTACTAGATTTTACCCATTTATAATCTAGTACCCTTCTTCCATTATACTGATTCCATGCATCTATATACATTTCAGTGCTTGGGCTTCCTATTGCATACTGAGCTACACTATCGTCTAAATATGTTGTCCATGCTCCATGATAACATAAGTATGAAGCCACGTTATCACTATTTGCATCTATTGTTCCATCTCCTGAACTCCACTGAGGATTAAATTTTTTCATATCTGCTAGTACATCACTTTTACTTGAACTATTTTTATAATATGCCTCATATGAGCTGAATTTAACTTTTGTTGAACTATTATAGTCTCTCTTTAAATATAGCGTTCCTGCTCCATCTCCATATTTTCCTGCTTCATCATAATAAAAGATTCTCCAAGTTCCTCCACCTGATGGACTATAACTTACTGCTGTTCCTTGAAATGCTGATATATTTTCAGGTGTTATAATCGTTTTTGCTGTAGATATCGTCATTGTACCACTTCCACTCCATACTCCTACTCCTATCTTTTTTACTACTAATGTTGTATTATCGACAGTTACCTTTGCAGTTATTACCGCTGCTCCTTCTTTTGATTTTGCATCTATTGTAACTTGTGTATTGCTATTTTTAGTTACAGTTGCTATTGTACTATCACTTGACTCTACTGTTATTTCATAGTTATTCGGATTTGTTATTGTTATAATTTTACTCCCTGTATATTTTAAACCTATACTTGAATTAGAAAATTCTAAGCCACTTAGTGTACTTTTTTGAATATTTACTATATCTATTTCATTCAACTCTTGACTCTTATTATACAAATCATCTAGTGCTGCCTTTACTGATACTTTTGTACTATCTGATTTTGTATATTCTACCTCTGTAGCATTCATTATATAGTCTGCATATACTTTTGCTCCTATACATACTGTTATTACTGTTATTATAACTAGTATTTTTGTAATATTTTTCTTCATTCTTTCTTTCCACTCCTTTATATTTTTTATTAAATTAATGCTTATTATATTTCAGTAATTACGTTTTAAACATTCTTTCATATTTGCATTTTAAGACCTTTTCATTATTTTTTTGTATATCATTTTCTCCTCTCTTTCTAATAGTTTTTTGTTTCAAATATCATTACTTTATAGCTTTGATTTAACTATTAAAAGCATTTTACACTAAAAAAAAAAAAACTTTCAAGTGACATAACTCATTTTTTTGTTATTTTTATAAAATGTAATATAACTGTAATATTCGAGATTTAAAATTAGTCTGAAAATATATAAAGATTAATTGCGATAAATATCGCTGTAATCTTATGAAAGTAATTAATTATCATTATCTAATCAACTCAAATTATGAAATAAATAAAATGGATGAAATGTCATTTAAAGATTCAGTAGCTGAAAATTAAGCAATTGGTTTTGTAGAAGAATATGCAACAGATATTTGTAAAAAACTTGATGAGAATTTTAATGAAGAGAATATAACTAGCTTTGAAGACTACATTTCTAAGTTAGATGAAAATAATAGAAAAAATTGCACTATTTTAACTGGGCTTGCTATGCATGAAGAAGGAATAAAAACATGTCAAATTGCAAATGCTGTTAATATGGATGAAGATAAAATTTTGAAATTATAAATGTTAAGTTATACTTTAAAAATACTTTTAAAGCAGCATAACTATTTTTAGTTATACTGCTTTAATTAATTTAGCTTTCAAAAGATTATAATACTTTCCAGTATCCATTATTTGAACTTCCAAATCTTTCAATATATTTTTTCTCTTTCAAAACATTCAAATTGTACTGCACACCATCTTTTGTAATATTTATTTTTTTAGCTATCTCACTACGAGATATTTTTCCATTTTTTTGTATCAATTTTATAATTTTTTGCTGATTTTCTGTTAGATTATTAGTGTCAATTAATCCATTTGTTGAAAGATTTGTTGAGGATGTTGTTGGAGTAGTTGTTGGAGTAGTTGTTGGAGTAGTTGTTAGAGTAGTTGTTGGAGTAGTTGTTACTCTAGTTAGTGGAATTTCAGTTTTAAAAATATCACCTTCTACAAGTTTTGGAAGTCCACCGGAATATGCTTTTGTATACTTTAAAAGTTTAAGCATCCCTGAACCTAATTCATCTGCAAGGCCTATTTCACGAAAAACTTGTGCAATTTTAGGATTTTTTGGTTTAGGACTAAAATTTTTATCATTATATATATCTCCTATCATCCTTGCTTTATTAGCATTTTCTGTTCTTAAAACATCTTTTTCTATTATTAATCTTGAGTAAAAAGGTTCTATAAATTCACGATGTATAAGTAAATTAACACATATTTCTCTACCTATTATATTTCTTATGTCTATTCTTCTATCGTCTTCTAAATAAAATCTATCATCTAGGTGTTTTACGATAAAAGCCATTAATCTATCATAACTATCAATTAAATTTGTTGTAATAATATCTCTGTCATCATATCTGTCAGTATCATAAACTCTGTAAAGTGCATCTGTTCTATGATGAGGTAAAACAGATAAAATGGTTTCATCTTTTCCAAAAAGTAGAATTGCTGCAAGTGTTAATCCCTCTTTACCAGTAGAATAATCCTTATCATAAAGTTGCAGACTTTTTAAAATATCTTCAGGTGTCATGTTAATCCATGGATGCCTTCCTTTTCCATTTAAATGATAATTCTCAATAGCCATTTGTTTAACTCTTTCAATCACATCAATTCTTAAATCATCCATTGTTGCATAAGGATAAATTCTATTTTCCGAATAATCTGCCTGTTTTCTTAAATAAATGCTTTCTAACAAACTTTCATTTTTTATTTCATAGTCTCCATCTTCATTTCTATCAAATACTTTCCCACCTGTTCTATGTACTGTTGAGCTCTGCGGTACATATATATACAATATAGTTTTATCTTCACATTCAAATTCTTCAATTTTAAGATAAATAGTAGGTGATATTTTTTGAGGATTATTACATAAATTCGAAAAATCTTTTTTCATCTTACTTACTGAATTTTTATCAACTCCAACTATACTTCCATTATCTGTAATTCCTAAAAAGATATGTCCACCGATTTCTGTTAATCATCCCACATATAGTTTCCAAAAGTGATTTTGGTAGTTCTGTTTTAGCTTCCTTAAATTCAGTCGTATAACTTTCACCTTCTTTTATAATATTCAATAACTTATCTGATATTGTATTATTCATAGAAATCATCCTTTCTTTTCATATTATATCACATACTTCTAGCTTTATCTATTTATTATTCACTAAAATCATTATTATATAATATAATTATAAGATTTTATATTTTATTATCTTTTAGCACATATTATTCTTCCTGCAAATAGATAGATACTTGCAATACTTACAAGGCTCAGTCTTCTTATTTGGCTTTATTTCCGTTTTACCATAAGTTATCATTTCTTTGCCAATACTTCCAAGTATTTCCTTTATATCCACGCAAATCTTATCAAACTCTTCCTCTGTAAGAAGACTTTTTGAAGGCTTGTCTGATTTAGCAGTTCTTGCTGACACATTAATTAATCTATCTTCATTTTCAATATTCTTATCCATAATCTCAAGAATTTTCATATCCTTTAAAAAGATTCCCTTCATCCTTAGATTCTTTATAGTTTCATTTACCATTTTATCTTTAGACAAAGTAAGATTACTAATCTTAGTAAATTTATCTGCAAGGTTAAAATACATAACTCCTGCTGGCTTTATTTTTCCTTCCTTAAAAGACTCCATGAAGGCAGAAAGATAAGTTATAAGCTGAAGAGAAATCCCCTCTTTCACATCATCAATATCTAAATCTTTACTGCTAGACTTATAATCCACAATTCTTGCATAAACTTCACTATCAACTTTTGCAATATCTACCCTATCAATTTTTCCGTCTTAAAAGCATAGTCTTATCATCTGATAACTTAACCTCAATAGGTAGATATTCAGTATTCTCACTAAACTCAAGCTCTATAGCATATGGATAAAACTTGCTTTGATTAAACCCTTTAGCAATAGTAAATATAGCTTTTTTCATGCTTTCATTTAGTTTTCTTTTAAGGACATCATACTTAACATTTTCCTTGTGTCTATATAGCTGACTTTCTAGAGTATAATCAATAATTTCGGTTATAACTTTAGTGTACTTATTCTCACTATCAAGTATTTCATGCCATAAAACATTACTTTCAAATAAATATCTAGAAAACTGTTCAAGTACGCTATGCATAAAACTACCTAAATCAAGTGAAGAAATTTTATACTCTTTTCTTTCCTCAACATTCAAAGAATACTTAATAAAGTATGAGAAAGGACATCTCTTAAACTGTTCTAGTCTTGATATACTAGACTTAATCTTTGCATCCTTATACATCTTATCTAAAGTCTCTTTAGACAAACTATCCGAATTTCGTATATACCTTACCACATCTTCATATTTAGTATTTTCAAGAAGAAGTTCATAAAGTGCATAAGTTTCATCGCCAAATTCTTTGTTCCTTACTCTGAAGTTTAAAAGTTCAAGCAAATCTCTAGTTATATATATACTTTTTTCATTTTTACTTACATCCTCAGCTTTAATATCAAATATATTCAAAATATCAGTTATAATGTCAGACCTTCTAATTTGTTTGCCATCCTTATCTGCACCTAAAAATGAAAAATACGCTTCTTCTTTTGCACAGTTTATAGCCTCATAAATGTTATACTTCTCAAGAAGTAATTTTGAAAAAGAATTCTCTTTAAACGAAATATCATAATCATTCTTAAGAAGAAGCATATCCCTATCAGAAAAAATGCTATCCTCCTTCACCTCAAGAGGCATTTTTCCCTCATTAACAGAAACAAAAAACAAAACTTTTCTTGGCATAATCTTTGATACATTAATATCAAGCATCTCTATCTCATCAATAGCGGCAGGAATACTCTTAACAGAAATATCAGAAGTTGCACCCTTAAACACCTCGAAAAATTTCCTTATATTCATACTAGCACCAGAGTATATCTTTGACATACTAGTAAAAATATCACAAATATGTTCAAAAACCAAGATATTTAAACTTGCAACGTACTTTAAGTAACTATCAGAGCTTTTTTCTATCATTTCAGTACTAATCTCAAGATTATTAAGTGCATTAGTTTCTTCTAGATTATCATATATACATTTAACAATGCCTTCTGTAGTTTTTTGCTTTAAAATCTCATTTTTCAAAGAAAGCAGAACATCAACATAATCCTTTTTAAATTTATTTAATCTACCTACATCATAATTATCACATTTTTTTGCATCTATCTCTTTCTTTAACTTAAACTCAGATAAAATACCATGCTCAAGAGCAAAGTTTTCAAAATATGCTATATCATTTCTATCTAGAGAAAGAATATTCAGCTTTAGAATATTCATAAGACTTGTTAAATTTAGCTCGTATGTGCACATACTCAAAATGTTATATATATACTTATATATTGCATTTGAAGTAAGTTTCACTTTATCATCAATATGCAGTTTTAAACCATACTGTATAAATATATTTTTAATAGCATCTTTATACTCATCTACATTTGAGCAAAAAATAGCAAAATCTTTATACCTATACCCGTTTCTTAACTTATCTAAAATAATTCTTGCAATATTTTCTAGCTCAGAATACATATTACTTGCAAAAGAGACATGGATATCATCAGTTTTTGTTTTTTCTGCCCTAGAATTTTCCTCTAAAAAAAGTGAGTCAGCAAGCTTAATTATATCTTCAGAAACACCCTTATCTTTTCTTGATAAAAAAGGAATAATCTCTAAGTCTACAGAATTTACTTTTGCATCTTTAATAATATTTATTGCTGTAAGGTTATACTTACCAAATATACTATCCTCATTTTTCTCATCTCTTAATATATTTTCTATACTATTAATATCTTTTAGTTCAGCTACATCGTTTGCAAAATCAAGCAAATTGCAAGTAATTGCAACAGTCACATTAAATCCAAGTTTAGCAAGTTTTATTACAAGCTTCTGTTCTAGAGCAGTAAAGTTGTTATATGAATCAAAGTATAGGTACGTATTTTTAGCTACATCTTCTCTTACTTCAAAATTATCTAAAAACAGGTTAATCTCATCTAAACTATCTATATAGTTTTTACTTACCTCTTCTAAATACTTCTCATAAATACCATATATTTCCTTTAACTTCATAGATATAAGAGGATTTTTTTCTTCATCTAAAGAATCTATATCCTCTTTCTTAATTTCACCTTTTTTGAAAAGGTCCATATATATTTGCATAACTGATGCAAACCCTGCAGCATTTTTGGACTTCTTGAACAGCTCTATAATATCGCTATTTTCTGAAATAATCTTATTCATTATGATTTTTCTATCAGTCTTTGAAATATAGCTTAAATCTTTATCTAGGTGATGCTTCTCAATATACTCTGACACAAATTCAGAAATAGTAGTAAAATTTATATTCAAAATTCCATCTTTCTTCTGGTACTCAAGATACTTTTCTTCAGAAAGCATACGCATTTGAGAAGGTACAAAAATATATACACTTTTCAAATTTTGTACGTTTTCATCCATCATATCCATTATGTATTTTGATTTTCCAGTTCTTAATTTTCCAAGAATTAATTTTAGCATTTACTTATTCTCCTCTTTATATTCATTTATCATAAGCTGTTCATCATTGATCTTAATCAGTTCGAAGTCAGGAAGCTCTGTTACATCTTTTATTCCTGATGCCTTCAAAAACTCATCACTTACAGCATATACAGCTGGTCTTCCTGGCAAATTAAGTCTTGCCACTTCTTCTATAAGGCCAGTTTCAAGAAGTCTTGCTACTGCAAAATCACTATTTACTCCCCTTATTTTTTCTACATCAGATTTAGTGATTTTTGGGTTATACGCTATAATTGTTAAAGTCTCTAAAATAGCGGGCGACAAACTTTCTTTTTTAGTATTCTCAACAAAAAGAGATACATATTTATAGTACTTCTTATTTGTTACCATCTGCACTCCATCACGCAAAAAAACAATATTTATTGCAGACTTTTCGTCTAAATACTTCTTACCTATTTCTTTACACGTGCTCTCTATCTTAGCTTTGTCTATCTCAAGCGTTGTAGCTAGCTCCTTAAAACTTATATACCTACCGAGTTGCAAAAAGAACTGCCTCAATAATTTCTTCTAAATTATCCATCTATACTCTCCTTATTTTCATTTCCATTTTGCCCTTTTGCTTCATTTAACATTTGAATCTGCTTTTTAGATATTTTAACTCTCATTTTTTTAACATAAATAGCGTTTACTGGGCACTGACTTACGCAGTGCATACACCTAGTACATTTATGTCTATTCTTCATAACAATCTTATGATTTTCTTCTTCTATAACCTTAGTTGGACATCTTAAAACGCAAATCTTACACTTTATACACTTCTTCTCATTTATCTTAGGCCAAACCTTTTTACCTAAAAGCTTATCTAAAGAGCTTAGCTTCTCCACGCTAAGTGGGAATTTAAACTGCTTGTATTTTGTCTTTTCTTCTCTAACCTCTATATTATCAAGCATATCAGTTTTACCTTGGCTCACCCTTATTATTTCAGATATTATAGGGAGCTGTTTATACATCTTACATATTCTTTTTGAAACAGTATAATCTAGTTCAGTTAAGCTATCTGATGCAATAATGTGCCCAAAATTCACTTTATTTCCATTTAAATAGCCGTTACCATCCATAGCTACAATGCCGTCCATTATAGTGAACTGATTTTTTATGCTTCTTGCTACCATTAGTGCTATCTTTGAAATCTTGCTACTTTCTTCATACTTTCCAAAAATATTCTTCATACTTTCAGATGTTATAGATGAAAACAAATTAACTGTTGCACCGCACAAACCAAATAGCATATGAGTCTTAAGTTTTGGAAGGTTTATAACAAAGTCTGCATTTTTTATAGTTGCTATTATTTCTACTTTATCTATATCAGAGTCTGATTTTACATCAGCTTTCACTACTTTGCAGTCTCTATTTAAATTAATCCCTTGCTCTTCTAACTCTAAAAGGCCTAGTTTTTCATACTCTTCATTTATACTTTTTTCATTAAATATCCCTTCAGTTCTATCTACAATTGTTACATTTGCTTCGCATAGCATTACTTTCTTTGCCACTGCTTTTATAACTAAGATATTTGAGGAAGAAAAATCTTTTCCTTCCTCAGATGGAGTAAGGTCTGGTTTTATAACAACATTCATGCCTTTTTTTATTCTCTTATCCAAACCAAACTCATTAAAAATGTTATTTACTATATCAAAAATTTTATCATAATCATACTGATTTATACTATATATACCAACCATAACTTTACTTGCTCCTTAACTTGTACATTTCAATTATTCTTTTTTCTAAGCTATCAATATTTTGAGTTAAATATGAACCCACCACAAAACTTGTTGCTCCGCTTTCTTTGGCAGTAATAATTGTTTCGTTATTTATTCCGCCATCTACTTGCAGAATCTTTCCTAGACTTTTAAGTTCTAGCATTTTTTCTTCCATTTGACTCTGGTACGCTTGCATTCCCTTGCCCGGCTCTACTGTCATTACTAGTATCATATCTACTAGATATAGATAAGGCTCTAATTCTTTTATATCAGTTTCCGGCTTTATAGCCAGTCCAATATTTGATATTTTTCCATCTTTCTTTAACTCGTTTAGTCTAGTTAATATATCAAATAACCCATCTATTTCTACATGCACTGTTATGCTATTTGCACCAAGCATTACTGCTCTATTTATATATCTTAGAGGCTTCTTTACCATGAGATGCACATCTACAAAGTAGTTAAATTTTTTAGCAATTTCTACCATTTCAATATCTACTCCATGATTTTTAACAAACTCGCCATCCATTACATCATAATGGATAGCTATATCTGCTAAATTATTTCTTGTAGATATTAATTTCAATTTTCCTAAAAACTCCTCTATATTTTCAGCATTTAATACTGAAACGGATATATTATTATTCTTTAGTTTATTTTCCAAACCCATCACCTTTTATACTTAAAACTCTCTTTTTCCTTTAAAGTATTATACATAGCTTTGTATCTTTCATATCTTCCTCTGTCAATTACTCCGAATGCTAACTTTTTCTTTTACATTGCACTCTTTTTCTTCCGCATGCATGCAGTCTGAATATATGCACTTAATTTTTATAAACTCTGGGTAGTAGTCTTTTAAACTTTTAGCTTCTATCCCAAGAAGTTCATAACTTGAAAACCCAGGGGTATCTACTACAAACGCATTTCCTACATTATACAGCTTTACATATTTAGTTGTATGCCTTCCTCTATTTGTCTTTACAGCTACATCTGATACCTCTATTGTGCTATCATTTAGTAGTTTAGATATTATAGTAGATTTACCTACGCCAGATGAGCCAGAAAATGCATAAACTTTTCCTTCTTCAAATCCTAATTTTTCTAATATATTACTTTCTTTTTGAGCTGAAATACTTATTACTTTTATTCCAATTTTTGTATATGTGTCCATTATGTAGTTATACATTTCTTTGCTCTTTTCATCTATTAAGTCCATCTTGGTTATTAAGATTATAGGCTCAGCAGATTTTGACTTTGTAAGAACTATCTGTTTGTCTAAAAGATTTAAGTCTGGTTTTGGGCTATTTATACTTAAACAAAGAACCATATAATCGATATTTGCAACTGGCGGCCTTACAAAACAGTTTGTTCTTTCTAAAATTTTAGTTATTACATAACTATCATAGCTTTTTTCTGCTAAAGCAAAGTCTCCTACATATATTGCATTTTTCTTTAAATTACCTTTAAGTATAGCAGTATATGAAGCGCCATGTTCATCTACTGCTACATATCTATTATCAGGTAATTTTTCAGTTATTCTTACCTTAAAGCTCATTATTTACTCCTTTATCTAAAATGTTATTGTCTTTGTATCTACTGGTTTACTTGAGCCGTTTACAAAGAAGTTTAAAACTGCACTTGAATATCCATTTATAGTAAATGATGCTGATGTGTCAGTTACTTTTACTGTTGCTGAATATACTGTATTTGTTGCTCCGCCATCTATACTTGCTGTAACTAGAATAGTTGCAGTTGGTACTACTGTAGTTTTAGCAGTTGTAGTAGTTTTCTTAGTACTAGAATCATCATCAGATTTTTCTTCAGCATCTGTTATTTCTTCAGTTTCCTCTTCCTCAACTTTTGTAGATACTCCAGCTTTTGAAAGAAGGTCCTGAACATCTATTGTTATTGTTTTTGATGTTACAGTTTTGTTTATAGTTATTGTTACTACATCTCCTTCTTTTAGTTCATAGTTTTGAAGATAGCTTTGAGAAATAACTACGCCATTTGCCTTAGTTTTGTCTTCTCCTGTTTCTGTTGTAACTGATAGTTTTAAATCCTCGAGTGCCTTTACTGCCTCATCACGCGTCATGCCTACTACATTTGGCATAAGTACCTTTGCTTTTCCATCTCCTTCACTTACCTTTAAAATAATCTTTGAACCTGCCTGTGCCTCTTCTCCTGGTTTTACACTTTGTGATATAACGTTTCCACTTACTACTTCTTCACTCTTTTCATACTCTACTTCTACCTTAAATCCAAGTGTGTCTTCTAGCTCATATTTTGCTACTTTTAAGTCTTTTCCTTCTACATCTGTTACTTTTACTAGATTCTGCCCTCTACTTACAACTACATATATTTTTTTAGTCTTACTTGTGCTTCCAGCTGTAGGTGACTGAGATATTACCTTTCCTGCCTCATATTCACTGCTATATTCTATTTTAGTTTGTTCAACTATTATTCCATCTGAAGAGTACTTTTCTTTTATTTCGTCTACTGTCATACCTAAAACATTTGGTATTTCTATTTCTTCTATTTTAACAGTGCCACTTGCTTTTTTTACTATCTTAACTACAAAGAATACTGCTAACGCTATTGCAACTACTATTAATATTATACTAATTATGAGTACTATTTTATCATTTTTTTTCTTGTTTTCCTTTACATTTCTGACATCGTTTCTACTTTCATTTATATTTCTTTGGTTATTCTCTAAAATGTTATCTTCATTTCTTCTTTCAATATTTCTTCTATTTATATCTTCTTCTCTTTTTCTTCTTGAATCAATACTATCTGAATATGAATTTGGACTTCCTACTGAGTTTCTTGTACGTAAATTTGGAACTTTTGGATTACTATTTAACATGTCATCAGTTATTACTGAAAGTACTTGTGTTTTTCCAGCTTCTATAGCTGAGTCATTTCTTTTTATACTCTTTCTTCCTTCTGCATCATGAATTGCCTCAAGCATTTCGGTTGCTGACCTAAATCTATTTGCTGCAATTTTCTCCATTGCTTTCATTATGATGTCATTTAATGCATCTGAAATCTTTGGATTTATACTTTTTGGCTCTTTAGGAAGCTCCTGTATATGTTTTAGTGCTACTGATACTGGAGAGTCACTATCAAACGGTACTTTACCTGTTGCCATTTCATACATTACTACACCTAGTGAATATATATCTGATTTCTCATCAGTATATCCACCTTTTGCGTGTTCAGGTGAGAAGTAGTGTACTGAACCCATTGTGCTTCCAAGATTAGTTATTGTAGCTGTTGAGGTTACTTTGGCTATTCCAAAGTCTGTTACTTTTGCAACAAGCCCTGAGCTTAAAACTATATTTTGTGGCTTTATATCTCTATGTATTATGTGCTGCTTATGTGCTGCTTCTAAGGCTGATGCTATTTGGCTTGATATTTTGTATATTTCATTTTCAGGAAGTGCTCCCCTTTGCTCTACATAGTCTTTTAATGTTTTTCCTTCCATAAGCTCCATTACGATATAATTTATTCCATCTTCTTTTCCTAAATCATATACTGATACTATATTTGGATGTGTAAGTGCTGCTGCTGCTTGTGCTTCTTGAATAAACCTCTTAACAAATATGTCATCTTGTGCAAATTCTTCTTTTAATACTTTTACTGCAACAAATCTATTTAATAATCTACTTTTTGCTTTATACACGTAGGCCATACCGCCTACACCAATTTCTTCTAATATCTCATACCTACCAGATAATACTTTACCTATAAGATTCATATATACTAACTCCTTTATTCCTCTATTTCTATTATAATGGCTGTTGAATTATCGTTTCCACCTTTTTCATTTGCCTCATCAACTATTTTGTCTGCCCATTTATCAAACTTATTATTTCTAAATATTTCCATCATATCTGCTCTTTTAAGCATATTGGTTACTCCATCTGAAAAAGCAAATATGTACTTTACATTTGCTATATCTAACTTATGCACTTCTACATCAATATTTTCAAATATTCCTACTGCTTTTGTTAAAATGTTTTTCTGTGGGTGGTTCTTTGCTTCAATAACATTTATCGCTTTTTTCTTTAAAAGCTCATTTACATATGTATCATCTTCTGTTATTCTAATTAATTTACTTAGCTTTCCATCACATACATATATTCTACTGTCTCCAACTGATGCATAGAATACACTACTTCCATATACGAAAATAAGTACTAGGGTTGTTCCCATACCTTTATATTTTTCATCTGTTTTCTCTAAATTATATACAAGCTCATTTGCCTCTCTTATTGCAGCTTTTAGCATATTTACAATCTGCATATCATCTAAAGTATCAAATGAATAATACAAACTTTCTATCTTATCTATTATTTCCAAACAACATGTCTTAGAAGCTACCTCTCCTGACTGATATCCTCCCATACCATCTGCAAGAACATATACTGATGCTGTTTGATCAAGCTCTTCTACCATGAAGTAATCTTCATTTTTTTCTCTTTTTTTACCTATATCTGTTTTTGCTACATACATAAGCTCACCTCTTTTAAACCTACATAGATATTTTACTATATATTACTAATATTTGCAAGAAAAAATCCTAAATACACAGAAAAAAGCATTACACCAAATGTTACTTTGGTATAATGCATAAAATATCAGTATTAAACTTTAATAATATTAAAATGTTTTCTTATCTTTCATAATTTTTTTCAGCTTAATATATTATCAATAATAACTTATCTATTAATTCCCTAGACATACTATTGGGCAAACTCTAAAGGTAGTTGCATCTGTATGATAACTCAAGGATTTATTAGGACCGATTTACATACGTCATATAATCAGCTCCATAACTAGATGGAGATGCTAACCACCATGAGCCACTAGTAAACATACTACTATTTTGATCATCTGTTAATGAGCTCCTTGATGAATACTCAGGATATATTGTTCCACTTGGAAGAAATGTATATCCATTAACTTTTGTTGAACCCCAGAGCACAGACCCACCTGAGAGAGGAGTTTTTACATCCGAACCACTAGCTGACCATTTATAACTTATATTATTACTTTGACTAAATTGTTTCCATGCATCTATGTACATTTCAACTGATGGTGATAAAATTGCATATTTGCCTATACCGTTTACCAAATACTGATTACATTCTGTTGCTCCATGATAACACAAATATGAAGCTAGGAATTCATTATTTTCATTTATATTACTATCTCCGTTTTTCCATTGTGAATTAAATTTTCTCATATCCGCTTTCATTGCTAATACTACCATATTATCGCTTTGTGAACTATAGAAAGTTACACGTGAAGCACCATTTATGTTTGTATTTGAATCATAATCTCTTTTTATGTATAATGCATTACTACCATCTCCATATTTATTATATCTATCACAATAAAAGATTCTCCATACTCCTCCACCTGTTGGTGAATAGTCCACTTGCATTCCTTGATATGATACTATATTGCTTGAATTAATAACAGCTTTTGCATATTTTATTGGAATAGCTCCTGTTCCATTATATACTCCTAAATCTATATTAACACTTATTGTTCTTCCACTTGTAGTATTTGTTCCAGTTACTGTCACTGTAACTGATCCATTTTTAGATTTTGAAGTTATTGTTATCTGAGTATTACTATTTTTGGTAACGGTTGCCACTGTGGTATCATTAGATACCGCCGTAATATTCATATCAAATGGATTTTCAAATGTTATTGTTTTATTTTCACTATATCCCATACCCAAAATTGTTTCTGAAGGTTTTAAATAAATATCCGGTTGGCCTAAAGAAACTATAGGGCATATTCCATATTTACTACCTTCCAAAGAATAAATACTTGCATTATAGCCACTTGAAATAAATATATTTCTATTACCACTACAAGATGGAGAAGCTAAAAACCAATAATTACCATTTCCACTTGTATAATATATACTGTTTGGTCCATTTGATAATGAATTGCTATTTTGATATCCTGTATTATTTGGATAATCACCATTTACTCCTACATTGTATCCATTTGAACTTTGCCACTTGTAGCTTTGTGGTCCTCTACCTGATGCCCAACCGCCCCACTGGTTATATGAATCCATATACATTTCTATTGAAGGTGTTAATACTGCATACTGTCCAACTCCACTTACTATATATTGTGAGCATAAAGGATTAGCTCTGTGACACAAATACGCACTCTGATTTTCATTTATATTTTCAATTACATTGTCATTTTTCTTCCACTCTGGATTGAATTTTCCGCATATCTGCTAGTATTTCAGCTTTAATTGAATTATTATTTTGACTACTATAATATGTAGCAGATGAACTATTTGTGCTTATTTCATCTGTAGAATTACTGTCATATGCCCTCTTTATATACAGCGTATTTTTTCCATCTCCATATTTATTAGTTGTATCTAAATAGAAGATGTGCCAAGTTCCACCACCAGTTGGACTATATGATATTGGAGTTCCTATAAAACATGAAATATTATCTCCATTAATTACTTCTTTAGCTTTTTCTACAGTTAATGTACCATTTCCATTCCATACAGCTACCTTTATTTCTTTTGTAACTTCACTTACTGTTGAGCTTTCAGCTCCAATAACAATTATAGTTACATTTCCTTCTATAGATTTAGAATTAATTGTTATTTGAGTATTACTATTTTTGGTAACAGTCGCCACAGTTGTATCACTAGATTCTACTGTTATATTAACACTATTAGGATTAGTTATTGTTATGCTACGACTTCTATTATAATTCATTGCTAGACTACTTAAAGATAGTGTCAAACTTCCTTCATTTTTGACATTTAACGTATACATTACATTTTTTGTTTCATATGTATATGTTGAACTATCTATAACTGTAGCAGTTATAACTGCAGTTCCCAAAGCATTTATCGTTACACTTCCTGTTGAAGAATCGACTGATGCAACTGATGTATTTGAAGACTCATAAGTTACTGTTCCATTTCCAATCTTTGTTAATGTATTTATGAATGCCACATCTCCTACTTGTTTTGATACTTCAGTTATAGCATATGATATACTTCCGTTATGTTTTGATACAGTTAACGTATATGTTACATTTTTTGTTTCATATGTATATGTTGAACTATCTATAACTGTAGCAGTTATAACTGCAGTTCCCAAAGCATTTATCATTACGCTTCCTGTTGAAGAATCAACTGATGCAACTGATGTATCTAAAGATTCATATGTGACTACTCCGTCACCTGTATTGGTTATAATATTAGTAAATGAAGATTCATCTACATACTTATCTACTGAACTAATTTCAAATGATATTTCAGCTGCTCTTTTTGATACATTTAATGTATAATTTGCTGTTTTTGTTTCATATGTATATGTCGCTGTATCATTAGTTGTTGCCGTTATAACTGCACTACCTGCTCCTACTATTGTTACCTCTCCAGTAGAACTATCTACTGTTGCAACAGTTGTATCATTTGATTCATAGGTAACATTTCCATTTCCTAGATTTGTTAGTTCATTTGTAAATGATACATCTCCTACATATTTATTTACTGTTAAATCACTATAACTCATACTTGCCGCTACTCTTTCTACTGTCAATGTATATATAGCTGTGCTTGGAACATATGCATATTCTGCAGTATCTGTTACAGAAGCAGTAATTGTAACTGTACCATATCCTGTTATTGTAACCTCTCCTGAACTACTGTCTATACTTGCTATAGTCGAATCTGAACTTGAAAAAGTAACAGCTCCATCTCCATTTTTAGTAATTGGATTTGTAAAACTATCATCACCTACTACTTTTGTCATTTCTGTTACGTTATATGATATTACTCCTTCTCTTTTATTTACTACAAGTGTGTATGTAGCTGTATTTTCTACATACTCATAATTGGCTGAATCCATCACAGATGCAGTAATTATTGTTGTTCCTAATCCCACTATTGTTATTTCACCAGTAGTACCATTTACGCTAGCTACTGACATATTTGAACTTGAGTATGTAACTGTTCCATCCCCTACTTTAGTTAACTCATTTGTAAATGCTTCGTCTGCTGGTGTTTTTGTAAACTGAATTACTTCATAACCTATTACTCCACCTGCTTTTTCTATTACTATAGTTTCACTACCAGTAACTGTCTCATAATTGCTATTTGTTATTTCATAATATACTGTTAAACTTCCAGCATTTGTCAAGCTAGGGCTTTCTTCTAAGTCATATGTTCCTTCTTCTTCTCCGTATTTTATAGTAGCTTCTACTGGTTTTGTTACATTTATTGTTACTCCATGTGCTAAGCCATCATACTCATCATGGAATCCTGTAACGGTATATTCCATGCCATCTCTTGTTACTTCTAATGCGTACGATGCAATTTGGTTTTCTGCTGCTGCTTCCGCCATAATTACTGCATTTCCTATACCTACTATTGTTACCTCTCCAGTAGTACTATCTACTGTTGCAACAGATGTATCTGTTGAACTATACGCTATAGTTAGTCCATCTTTCTTTACTGTAAGCTCATTTGTAAAATTTTCGCTTCCATATACTTTTGATATACTTGTTACTTCATATACAAGTAAATGCTTTGGCTCAGTGTATATTCCGGCAGTATGCACTTCATCTACTGTTATTTTTCCTGTTACAGGATCGAATGTACCTATTGCTGTTAAATTACTTCCGTTATCATAACTTACTGTTCCGTCAGGGTTAAGCTTTAGAACTCCATTTCCAGTATTTACCCCCTCTCCTTCTAATCTTGACTTTGCATAATCTGCAAATGTCATAGTATTATTTGGCTCTAAATATTTACCCGTATAATACTCATTTTGCAGATTAAGCATAGCCAGCGATATTTCTTCTTCTACTGCTTTTTCATTTGACAGTCTTACCGCATTTCTAGCTTGCTCTACAGGGTTATTTTTAGCTATATTTAAAACAACAACTCCTGCAATAATTAACACAACTATTATTGTTACGACAAGTGTAATTAAACTTATGCCTTTTCGTAATTTAACTTTTTTCATATATATAACTCCTCCTAATCTAGTTGTCTTAAAATATGTCAAAACGGCTCTACTAAAACAACTAAATCAATTTTACACTAAAAAAAAAAAAAGTTTTCAAGTGACATAAGTTATTTTTTATTGATTTTATTAAATTGTAATAAAAGTGTAATAATGATTTAAAATAATATATCAAAAAATTATATGATTATGGGAGTATTTATACTTTTGTATTCACTACCAGTATAAAGGTTACATGAACACCGTA
>JAFVCY010000014.1 GCA_017478805.1 Clostridia bacterium | reverse complement strand
TCTTTAAATACTGCATATACTGGTTTGTTTGACGTAACTGTTATTCCTGTGCTTGCTAAAGTATCACATGAAGATACACTTTCTCCTATGTAAAGTGTCATTCCAGTAGGCGTGCTTGTTGCTACCGCTGTTACCTTTACATCTTCATTTGTCCAGCCATCTGGGTCATATGTAAAGGTTACTGTTGGAGTTTGAATAGTTGCTGTTGTATTTGTAGCAGATGCACTTACATTTCCTGCTCCGTCCATTGCCCATGCATAGTACGGCGTATTTTGACTTACGCTAAATACATTACTTGCTTGGAACGCATTTTCATTTGGCTCTACATCTACAGTTGATATTGCATATTTTGCTAGGTTTGAGCCTCCACTATCTGTAGCGTTTATTGTTAATGTATTTGTTGTTACATCTATGCTATTTATAACAGGCACAACTTTATCAATATATTCTACATTTCCTATTGCTGCTCCTCCATATTGTCCAGAGCTGTCTTTAAATACTGCATATACTGGTTTGTTTGACGTAACTGTTATTCCTGTGCTTGCTAATTCACTACATGAAGATATACTTTCTCCTATGTAAAGTGTCATTCCATTAGGCGTACTTGAAGCTACTGCTGTTACCTTTACATCTCCATTTGTCCAGCCATCTGGGTCATATGTAAAGGTTACATCAGGCTGAACGATATCTATTGTAACTGCAGTTGTTGTAGCTTCAGTTTGCAATCCTTCTGTATTTTCTGCAATAACTTTTATATCATACACTTTATTTTTTTCAAGCCCTGTATATGTATATGAAGTATTTGAAGTTTCACCCTTATACTCATAATTTTCTTCACTTTGCTGTTTAATGTAATATTTTAGTGTTCCTCCCTCATTCCTTTTTAGAACAGTAGGTGATACTGTTATTTCATTTGTCGTAGCCGACGTTACACTTATTTGAAGAAGTGGTACTAAACTTCCAGCCTGACCTACATATGTTATATCTATTGAACCATTTGAGTTTTTCTCTATTTCATATACCGCTTTATTATCTAGTATAACGGTTGCTTTATTATCTCCCTCAAATTCTGTTTCTTCTTTACTTATTACTCCTTTACTATCTAAGTAATCTACAAAACCTTCTATAGTTGCAACTTGCGAACCATTTTCTAAAAAATAACTTATTTCTTCGGTTCTTAATTTTTCAATACCTAATACTCTATTTGATTCACTTACTGCAAATTTTGCTTTATCTATTACATTTTGTCTAAATACTGAATTTATTGCAACTGCTGATATTATTATCACAACAACTATCGTAATAATTAAAGTAATCAAAGAAACACCTTTTTTTACTTGCCTTTTATTCATAATTATTTTTCCTTTCTTTTGTGTCTATTGTTTCACTTAGTTACTAGTTAAAAATATTACTATTTTTATTCTTTAATTGTAGTGATAAACTATTTCTTTTCAACTATTTTAAAGTCATAAGCATTTGCATAATCACGTTGCATGCTTGTATTAAATTGTGTTGTTTGTCCAGCATTTAGTGGTATTACTACTCCTACTACTGTTCCTAATTCATTTCCTTCTTTGTCTAATATTATTATACTTACCTCTTTTATATCTGTCTTACTTGCTCCAGTATTTGTTACATTTGCAATTAGCACTGTTTGTCCGTTTTTATTTGTTAACTGTATATCTTTAAATACAAGTGTTCCAAGTGTTTTATCCTTATTCAATTCTTCACTTTTATTTAATTTTGTACCATCTGCTTGAACTTGTACAAACTCCTCATATACTACCTCTTTTTGTGTTTGTTCACTTACATTTGTCTCTTGAACATTTCCTTTATTTTTATTTCCACTTCCTACAATTGCAAATGCAACAACAACTACAACTATCATTATTAATGATATTATTAATACTTTAGATATTTTACTCATTTTAATTCATCCTTCCTCTTATAATTTTTAAATTTTCTTAATTTTTCATTTTTTTAAATTGTTCATTTAATTTAGTAACTTAAACTTTTAATTTTAAATATATCATTTGGAATTAAACTATTTTATTTCATATTCCCACCTCTTATCTTTATCATTTTTTCATTTTTTTACAATATACTTATGCTTTTTTTGATTATTTTAGTTTCATTTGCACTCATAATTTAGTATAATTAACTGTTTTACTTACATCAAAAAAGCTAGAATAATCATTTTTATTATATACTAGATTAAGCATAAATCCACTATTTAATAGTTTACTAGTCATGCAAAGTAACATCAAATATTACTCTATTTATATTATACTTTTAATAAATTTATTTTCAATATATCTTGTAAATATTTCAAGAATATTTTCTAAATATTTTAAAAGCATTTCTAAAATATTTCATAAATATTTCTGATATTTCATTCATATCACATTATAACTGTTTGGCATATATTATTTTCTCCTTATTTTTCCACTTCAAAAGTAATATGTGATATATATAAATTATACCATTTTAAAATATAACTACTTAATTCTTTTTTATTGAATTTGTGTTAAGAAGTATGATTTTAAATACAAGTGAAAAAAATCTTAGATATACAACTATATTTATTTAACTTATCTTTATAGCTATTTTCATCTTCAAAATCTATGACCTTTAGCACCTTAAAATCATTTTTTACATCAATTTGAACATTATTTATTTTCTATTTTTCTAAATTTTTAACGCTACATTCTATATTCTTTATACTAAAAGTGCTTACTACAAAATCATCTGTTATCTTTCTAAATTTTCTGTTAAACCTTCCTGCAATTATACATACATCCATATCAATTACTCTAACCATATACCCTATTATGAAAAATACTACATAATTTTCATACTTCTTCTTTATCTCTTGCATTCTTTTTATTATTTCTTCATCTGTTTTAATCACTCAATACTCCTTAATATTATACAACTTCTATTATACATCCTCGGTTATATTTGAAAACCGGCCTTATCGGCCGGACTCCCTTTGCTAGACTTTATATAAATTATTTAATAAAAAAAATTCACACACCAGTCTTGACAAGATCTTTAGTTTATTTTATTTTTAGAACTTCTGTTTGCATTAGATCTAAGACCCAAGAGAAACTAGCGGGCAAACCCCACAAGCGTCGTCACCGCTGTAGCTCAAATACCTATAGTTGGAGTTACCGGTACACATTGCATACGTAACTAGTGCCATTGCAAGACGGAGACGCCAGCCACCAATATGAACCACTTGTCATAAACATACTATTTGCCTCTGTTGTTAATAAATAGAGTGCTGATACTGTTCCAAAATCTGTAATTGATGTTTTTCCATATCCTGGTGCGTATGCATATCCATTTGCGTTTGCTGATCCATACTGTAGCGATGCTCCACTTGCTACCCATTTATAATCTAATAGCTTACTTCCCTTATACTGATTCCATGCATCTATATACATCTCCGCAGATGGACTTCCTATTGCATATGA
>JAFVCY010000013.1 GCA_017478805.1 Clostridia bacterium | reverse complement strand
TACATATGTTATGGTAAATATGGCTTTATAGAATATGACACTAAAACAGGTATGGTAAAAAATGTTGAAACAGGAAAATGGGAAGAAATTGACAAAGAAATATTGGATATAGATGGGCTAAGTAATTAGAAAAATAGTATAATAACAGAGCTAGAAGATTAAAATTCTAGCTTTTTTTCTTGCTATTTTATATTTTTAGTGATATAATGTCTCTAGCTTTGCATATAGCTAATTTTTTCAATAATTTGAAGGAGGACTAAAAATGGAGTATTATATCTATTTAGAAAGATTTGTTGGCAACGCTGCAAGAAAGATGGAAGAGGTATATAGATTTGAACTCGGAAACTCTTTTGATTCTTTTTGCAAGCTTGTAAGAAGAAAAATTCTCTATGATGAAAATGTTAGGGAAAAAGTGAGAGAGTGCATTATTAAGAACTATTCTGTATGTATAAATAATGAAAAAAGAACAATAGGTCTTGAAGAAAAAGTAAGGCTTGTTGATATTTCTCCTTCAGAGGAATTATGTAAGCTTTTTGAAGATGATTATTATGATGTACTTAATGCACAGCTTGTACAATTTTCAAATTGTAACGGCAGTTATTTAGACTATTTTGATGATGAGGATTATGCTGTACTTTCAAAGTTGTGTAGAGGAGGAAGCAATAAGTGTTTGTTAACTATATTTGATTTATGGCTTTACTACACTGACGAAAAGATATTGCACCCTGAAAGTGCAATGAAAAAAGCTTTAATTAATATTACTTTGACAACTGAGAGTGAAGTTGTGAGTGGTATAAAGAAAGAAGCTCTCATTTATCTTAATAAAATACTTAAGCTTAAGTTTTGCAAAAAAGAATTTTATGAGTATGATTTCACTAAAATACCCGAATTATATGAAAATGTATTAGAAGAACTTGGAATAAATTAAAAAAAGATTGGCCAGCTTATTTAAAGCTGGCTAAATGTTATATATCAGCTTCGTTTACTGATTTATTAATCAATTTTGAAAAATCAAATGTAAAATTTATAATATCATAATACTTCTTCAAAAAATCTTTATCTAAACCTTTCTTTGAAAGAGATGGCTCAAATATACTACCGGTATAAAATCTTATGTATATATTACTTCCATTTAACGTTATTTCAAACTTGGTTTTGTATTTCTCTTTAAAGTCAATCATTAAATTCATAACATCAGATGTAAGTATTTGCATAGTGGCAATACCATTTTCCGCATGTACGTCGAAATACTTTTCAAATACTTCAGAATCCATCTCAATTTTATTCTTCTTGTTAAAAAGTTTTCCAAAAAAGCCTTTATCTGAGTGAATCATAATAGGGGTTCTAAAGTTATGCC
Source organism: Clostridia bacterium (assembly GCA_017478805.1). Classification (GTDB taxonomy): domain Bacteria; phylum Bacillota; class Clostridia; order TANB77; family CAG-465; genus RGIG5057. The sequence continues at coordinate 22,889 of JAFVCY010000013.1, read as the reverse complement.
TTGAGCCAATACATGCAAAAGCACCATGAAATACTGTAGCAGATGACCTATTACCATCTGAGTCTTCAGTTTCAATTTCAGTGTGAACCTCAGCAAAAGATATAGGGTAAGTATTATCTATCATACCTTCTATTAAATCATCAGAAGAGTATGAGTCATAGCTTTCTCTAAAACCTCTATCATATATACTACTTGAAATTCCTGAATTTGGTTTATAACATAGATTACTATCATATTCCTCAATAAATCTCTTAATAACAGCATTTTTAAACTTATTTCTATACTCAGTTTTTAACATAGAAAGAAGAAATCCAACAAATAATCCTATGAATATAGGAAAAATAATTAGACTGTGAAGTAGTAGTGAAATTAAAATTGATACGCAAATACTAGTAATGATAGGTATAGTTCTAAGGTTATTGGCTTTTTTCCTTTCAATTTCTAATTCCTCAAACGATTCACTTTTTATAGTTTCATATATTTCATCAAATTTATTCATATACTACCTCATATTTTAAGTCAAATTAACATTTATATTTTTAGCTTCATTTTCATTTATGTTAAATAAATTAGCAGTTTTAAAGCCAAAAATTCCAGCTAAAATGTTATTTGGAAATACTGAAATTTTGGTGTTATATATAGTTACATTTGAGTTATATATCCTTCTTGCTGCTTGAAGCTGACTTTCTAATTTAGATAGATTTTTTTGAAGATTAAGAAATTGTGCATCAGCTTTTAACTCAGGGTATTTTTCTGCTAGAAAAACTACCTTATCACACTCATTGTTAAGTCTAGCACCCTCTTCTAAGTCTGATGAGTTATTCATGTACTGTTTTCTCATTTCAATTATTTTCTCTAGGGTTTCTTTCTCATATTTAGCGTATGCTTTTACTGTTTCAACTAGATTTGGCAATAAATCAAATCTTTGCTTTAAATAAACTTCAATACTAGAACTAGATTGTTCAACTTTCTTTTTTAAACTTACCATAGAGTTATACTGCACTATTATTATTAATAATACTGCTATGATTATAACTATTATTGTTACCACTGTTTTACCTCCAAATAATTATATAAAAATGATATCACAATATGTAAAATTAATCAATAAATTATATCTAAAAAATGGGTTAAGCTCATTATTATAACTAAAATTTATATTTAGGTATATAATAAAATTTGAAAAATTATTTGTTATATTTGAATATATATTTCTTGTATGTTATAATTTTTTTGTGATTGAAATGAAAATGATAAAAAATAATAAAAAGATAGATATATGTAATTATTTAGAAATATTATTAGGACTTTTAGTTATTGTGCAAGCAATAAAAAAAGGTGGATTTTATATCTCCGACATGAATTATATTATTCTTTTTACTTTGCTAATCACTATATCTATAGTTATAATAAAGATGAAGAAGAAAGAATTTAAAGTAAATATGGGATTCTTTTTACTTCTGTGTATGTCTATTGCCTATATGCTTCCTGTTATATTTAATAAGTTTGCAGATAAAGAATCTGCTATGTGGGAAGCACTAAAATATTTTGAAATGTCTGCTATTTATTTGGTGGTTATAAATAGTAATAACAAAAGAAAATATAATACTGTTTTGATTATTTTAGGAGTAGTGGTAGGAGCACTTGGAATTGATGGACTGGCAAATAGGTATTTATCTGGCTTCCTTAAAATATTTAATAGTGGATATTTAAGTACTTATTTAGAAAGATTATCAGGTACAGTGCAGTATGCTAATACTTGTGCAATAATACTTATGGTAGCATATCTTCTGTCATTAAATGTGATAGCTAAAGTAATTTGCAGTGTAAAAGAAAACTATAACATGAAAAATTTAGTTAAGTATAAATACATAACTAGCACTAGTGGTTTTTTACTTCTTTGTTTGCTACTTACTCAGTCAAGAGTCCCTATAATCTTAACATTAATTGGTACAATTGTTGTTATAGCTAAAGAAAAAAGTAATAATAGACCGATATATTTCCTTGTTACTGTTATATCGTATGTAATTTCAATGATATTTGCAAACATTATTGATATGCAAATATATAACGATTTTTACTGGATTTATTTTATCACTATTTTATACTTATTTACATTGGTAATTATTTTTAATATACTGCTTTCAAGGGTTATAATGAACGTAAAAGTGTGGTATAAATTGGATAATCCAAAAGGTTTAATTTCAAAAAAAGGAGTAATAATTGTTATACTTGCATTTGGAATATATGTACTGCTTGCTTTAACTATTACTGTACCTATTACTGTTTCAAGTAATTCTAAAAATGTGTATATAGAAAAAAGTATAGATGTTGGAAAAGATGAACTTGAAGATGTAGTTGTTTCTGTAAAAGAAATACAAGAAAATTCAAAGTATACAGTTGAAGTATATGAAATTGATTCTTTAAACATATCTCATTTGGCACTAAAATTTGATGATTCTTCAAGCGAGAAAGGAAATTTTAAGGCTAGTTATAGAACAAGTGAATATGCAGATAGTCTCTATTTTAAAATTGAGTGTAAAGAGGGAAAAGTGCAGCTAGAAAAAATTAGTGTAAATGGGAAAAATATAAAATTAAATTATGTACTTATTCCATCAATAGTAATGTATAGATTCGAAGAAAAAGTAATAGGCAGTATTTCAAATACTGCAAGGATTGAGTACATAAAAGATGCAATTAAAATATTTAAAACATCTCCGTTTATTGGTAGAGGTGGTGAAGCATTTAGGTATTTGTATAAAGACTTCCAAGAGTCAAATTATACTTCTACAGAAGTGCACAGTAGCTTTGTACAAATACTTATAGAATCGGGTATAATAGGTGAAATATTTATCATATCATTTGTGGTATATACACTCTTAAAAGGTAAAAATGGTATTTTCAAAATTATATTTATACTATTTACTATCCACTCTATGTTTGACCTTAATTTCTCTTATGCAGTTTCTACTATGATTTTTGCTATGATATCAGGAGCAATGACTGAAGAATATGAAGTTAAAATAGATGAAATAAAGTAAAATAAAGTAAAAAATATAGTATAATATAATACCTTATTAACTACATTAATTATTTCTAATTAGCAGAAAACATATAACAAAAGATTATTTTGTAACATAACTGTAACATAAAGAAAAAATAAGTATTTAGTGTATAATAAGAAGAAAGAAGTCTACAATAATAGGCTTCTTTTTATGTAGAAAAAATTGATATAAAAAATAAATTTGGATAAAAACAATAAAAAATAATTTATGTCACTTGAAACTTTTTTTAGTGTAAAATGGCTTTAGTAGTTTGAAAGAAAGCCTTAAAGTTGCAACATTTAAGGCTTCTTAAACTACTAGAAAAGAGGGAAAATATGTTACAAAAAAAGAAGGAAAAAGAAGAAGAAATAAAAAATGTAAAGGAGGAAAAAATCATGAAGAAAAATATTACTAAAATACTAGTAATTATAGCAGTAATAACAGTATGTATAGGAACAAAAGTATATGCAGACTATATAATGAACGCGACAGAGGTAGAATATACAAAATCAGATAGTACAAAAGTATCAGTAAAGGTAGCACTTGACGATTTGTATACAAAAAGTCAACAAGGAATAAATCAAATAGAAAGTTTAGATGAGTTAACTAAATTACACGATGAATTAACTAGCTTAGCATTTTCTTAATCAGGTATTGGATTACCATATACAGGAAGTCAAAGTATAACAATAACAAATCCAAATAGCTTAGAAATAACAGTAGAATCAAGTGATTCCACAATAGCAACAGTAACGAAAAATAGTAATACTCAAATAACAATAAATGCATTATCCAAAGAAGGATATGCAGAAATAACTGTAAAGGTATCATCAATTAAAGTGAAGGAGATAAAAGTAGGAGTATGGAATGGAATTGGTACTATGCCAGCACTATATGCAAAAGCAATTATAACTTCAGACAATATTGCATCATATCAAGGATAAGAGGTGAATTATAGTCCAACAGGTGGCGGAACGTGGAGAATTTTTTACTATGATGAAATTGGAAAATATGGAGATGGAGCAGGAATACTGTATATAAAGAGAGATTATGATAGTAGTACAAAGATAGAAGATAAATCAGATTCTTCACATAGAACATATTACAGCAATGAAAGTAATGATGTAATAAAAGCAGCAATACTATCTGACATGCAAAAGTTTAATCCACAGTGGAAAGTAGGAGATGGAAGTATAAATGCGTATAATGAAAATTTTGCAGCATATTTGTGTTATAGAGGTGCATGGAACTCATATGTTGTATCAGGAGTAGGAAAATATGCAGTAGGAAGTCCAAGTGTGGAGATGTTTATAGATGCATGGAATCAGTTTAAGGGAGATAAATTACTTGATTATAAGTGGATAGCAAGTGGTGAAACTATGTATCATGATTTTTCTTCAACATATACTTCTAAATCTAGTTATACTGGATATGCAGTTGCACCTGCAAATGCAACATTAGGAATAACTAGTTTGGGTTCAAATACAGTGGCAGGAGCGTTAACAACTGAAGCAAATAATATGTTTATGAAAAGTGATCAATACTTATGGCTTGCTTCTCCTAGTTTTAACATGGATATTTTTTTATGTATTGTTAGTGGTGTATCGTATCAAAGCTGTATAGGTAGTTCTGGAAATAGTGTTACATTATGTATCTGCCCAGTAGTATGTCTTGGAAATTAAAAATAAAAGAAAGAATAGAAGTGGGGGTTCTATTCTTTTTTCTTTTTTTATATCATATATTGTATATAGGTGAAAAATATGTCAAAAGTATGGACAGCAATAATAATTATAAGTATAGTTTTTGCTATATTTTGTGGAAATGCAAGCAATGTTACAAATAGTATACTTGAAAACTCACAAAAAGCAGTAGATAATATACCAAACATAACAGGTATGTTATGTTTTTGGTCTGGAATATTTAAAATATTTGAAGGGACATCTGTAGTAGAAAAATTAGCTGATAAAATGTCAGTTATAATCAAAAAATTATTTGATAAAAATAGCTTATCAAAAGAAGCGGAAAAATATATTTCATTAAATATTGTAAGTAATATATTAGGTGTAGGAAATGCAGCTACAGTAAATGGAATAAAGGCAATTAAAGAGCTTTCTAAATATTCAAAAGAAGGAGTTGCAAGTGATAATATGACAAAGTTTGTCTTAATAAATACAGCATCAATTCAGATTTTTCCAACATCAATGATTTCACTAAGAACTCTATATGGAAGCGCAAATCCTGCTAAAATTGTTATACCTATTATTGTTATATCAGTTATTGCTTTAGTAGGTGGTCTTATTATGATTAATATATTAAATAAAGTTATGCGTGAGGAGTAGAATATGAACTATTTAACAAGTCTAGTTATGCCATGTATGATACTTGTTATTATTTTAATTGGCATAAAAGAGAAAAAAGATGTATATTCGCTCTTTATATCAGGAGCCTTTGAAGGATTAAAAATGGTATATAGCATATTTCCATATATATTTGGTATAACAATTGCAGTAGGGCTTTTAAGAGATACAGGAGTAATAGATAAAATAGCAGAGCCTTTTAGTAATATATTATATAGTTTTGGCGTGCCAAGTGATATAATTCCAATGTTAATATTAAGACCACTTTCAGGCTCTGCATCTATGGCAATGGCAATGGAAGTATTTGAAACAAGCTCTCCAGATTCAAAAGCAGGAAATATAGTTTCAATTATAATGGGCTCTACAGAAACAACACTTTATTCTGTAGCAGTTCTTTATTCAGTAGTAAAAGTAAAGAAGGCTAGAGGAACAATTATTGCAGGATTATTTGCAGATTTCATTGCAATTACTTTAAGTATAGTTATAGTAAATAAATTTTTCTAAAATATATTTTTTATTATATAGCACAAATTAGAATTGGATAGTATAAATTTATAACAATTCACTTGAATTATCGCAATATATATGTTAAAATATTATTACCTAAAAGGTAATTTACAAAAAGAGGGTGACGTATTGATATTAGAATATAGTGATAAAAAAGTAGAAAAAATAATTTGTGATGATAAAATATTACAAAAGAAAATAGGAACTGAATTTGGAAAAAAAGTAAAGATGAGATTGAATCAGCTAAAAGCAGCAGATAATTTTTATGAATATTTAAGCAAAATAGGACTGGGAAAACCACATCTACTTGAAGGTAATTTAGGTGGATGTTATGGAGTATCAATTAACGCAAATTATAGATTAGTAGTTCAGCCATTAGTTAAAAATTTAGATATTGAAAACTTAAAGAATTGTAAAGTATTAGATATAAAAGGAGTGTTAGATTATCATGGTGGAAAAAATGAATGGATTATTCCTTGAATATATTATACATCCAGGAGAGACAGTGAAGGAAGTTCTTGAAGAGAAACAAATGAAACAAGAAGAACTTGCTATTAGAACAGGTTTTTCACCTAAACATATAAGTGAAGTTATTAATGGAAAAAAAGGAATATCCCCAACATTTGCCAAAAGTTTAGAATATGTTTTTGGAATACCTACAAGTTTTTGGATAAATCTTCAAGGAATATATGATGAAGAAATTTTAAAATATAAAGAGCAAGAAGAAATAGATGAAACTGAAACTAAAATTGTTAATGAATTAAAAGAATTAGTAAAATATGCAGAAGAAATTGGTATAATGAGTAAGAATAAAGATATTATCACTAAGATAATAGAATTAAGAAATATATGTAATGTTAAAAACTTAACATATATTAATGCGTTAGTAACAAGTCAAGTTGCATTTAGAAAATCTAAGCAAGTTGATACTAATATTTATGTATTATATGTATGGCTAAGAATATGTGAAATAATTTCTGAAAAAAATAGCATAGAAGCAGAGTATGATGAGAAAAAACTAAAAGAAAATATTGGTAATATAAAAAAGTGTATGTTTTTAGAAGTAAATGATGCTATAAAAGAATTAGAGATAATATTTGCAAAATGTGGAATTATATTCCAAATAGTAAAAAATTTTTCTGGTGCACCAGTGCAGGGATTTATAAAGAAAAATGGCAATAAAATAATATTATCAATGACTGTTAGAAGGGCTTTTGCTGATGAATTTTGGTTTACTATTTTTCATGAAATAGGCCATTTATTAAATGGAGATATTATAAATACAAAATTTATAGATTATGAAGATTTAAAATCAGATATGGAAGATAAAGCAGACGAATTTGCAAGAAAAACATTAATTGATGAAGATGCTTATAAAAAATTTATATGCAACAATAATTTGACAGAGAAAGATATTATTGAATTTGCAAATTCACAAGGTGTAAAGCCTTTTATGGTTGTTGGCAGAATTCAAAAAGAAAAAAATAATTTTAAACTTTTTTATAGATTAAAAACTAGATATAAGTGGAAATAATATTGCTTAGATATATTTAAAATGTTATGCTTGCAAAAAAATTATATTCATGCTACAACTATAATAGGTGAGAAATATTGATAAACAGAAATGAATCATTATATAAATTTTATAGGACTGTTGGTTATGATTACTTATTTTATACTGTTATTTCATTTCTATTCTTAACTATAACTAAACATTTAAGTGTAGCAGAAGTAATGTATACATCTTCTGCATATGCACTAGCTCTTGCTATTTCACAATTGCCATTTAGTTATGTAGTAGAGAAAATTGGACTTAAGAAAGCACTGGTTTTAGGAAACCTGTTTTGGATAATATCATTTTCAATTACTATATTTTCTAAGCATTTCGTATTTTTTGTGATAGCAGAGATAATATCTGCATGTGGAACATCATTAAAATCACTAACAGAAACGCAGGTGTTATATGCAAGCTTAAAAAAGTCGGGAAATAGAAAGCAGTTTGCAAAAATAGAGGGAGCATCTGTTGCAAGTTATTACTTTGTTGAAGCGTTATCTTGTTTATTTATAGGTACATTATTTGAAATAAGTAATTATATACCAGTAGTTATGACAATGTCAGTGCTTATAATATCATTTGTAACATCTCTCTTCTTTGAAGAAGTAGAAGAGCAGTCAGAGTCAAGAGTTGATACAGTTCAGTTTATAAAAGACTTTAGAATGGTACTTAAAAGTAGTAGAATAAGGGCTATAATGTTATACGTTCTAGTAATGTCAGGAATAATAGGAGTAGTAAAAACTCTTCAAAAAGATACACTTGTGTCTTTAAATGTATCTGCAATGGAATACTCATATATATTTGCTGTGCTTACGCTTTGCGTAGGGCTTGGCTCAAAACTTCAATATGTAGTCGAAAAATTTACAAAAAGAAAGAATTTAACATATATAGGTTTTGCATATACAGTGCTAATATTATTGCTTGGAATAGTTGTACTTTGTCTAAAAGATTATACAAAAATAGCTCTTGTAATATCAATAGTTATATTAATATTCCATAACTTGAATCAAGGACTGTATAGAATATCGGTAAAAAAATACATGAACAATTTTACTACTCATAAAGTAAGAGGAAAGATTCTCTCAACATTTTATATGTGTGAGGGAATAGGACAAGCTGTAATAATTGCAATTTGTGGATTTGTAACTGATACTTTTGGAACTTATGCTAGCTTAGTTATAACCGGGTCAATAAGTACTATTTTAATGGTATTTGTTATAAAATACATGAAAAAGCATTTGGGATTAAATCCTGAAGAGTACCTAAAAGAAGACATATTTGGAATGGATATTAAAGATGAAAAGAAATCAGAAGAAAAATCTCTAAATGTAAATGAAGTACTAAAAGAGATGTCAGAGATAAAAAAATAATAAAAAACGTGGAAAAATCACGAAGTAATGGTAAAACACAAACGTGAAATTTTCACGTTATTTTTTTTTTTTTTTTCTCTTTTTCTTTTCAGTTCTATTATGCACTTTACAAGTTATTTAATTTTACCTTCCAAAATTCGCTAAAACTTTCACTCGTTATAAATATATTTAGACAAAAAATAAAAATATTTAGCTATAACATATTTATAAATAAAAAGAGGTTGAGGAAAATGGAAGAAATATATAAAGTATTGCCACAAAAATTATCAAAAATGATAATAGAAAAGTATTTAAATGAGAATATAACAGAAATAAGGCTTAGACTAAACCAAAATGCTATACTGTTTATAGATAATAAGGAGTATATATTAGAATACCTTGTTACAAGAAAAGACATACTTGAGCTATTATCATTAGTATCAAATAACTCAATATATGCAATAGAAGATAACTTAAAGTGTGGCTATGTAACGATAAGAGGTGGACATAGAATAGGTGTATGTGGGGAACTGGCTATAGAAAACGGAAAAGTACTTAGTATGAAAAACATAAACAGCTTAAATATACGTGTAGCACATGAAAAAATAGGTGTGTCAAACAAAATTATGAGGTATATTATAAGTGAAAAAGAGATAAAGAACACATTAATTGTATCAAGTCCAGGAATGGGAAAAACAACACTTATTAGAGATATAGCAAGAAACCTTTCAAATGGCTTTGAAAGCTTAGATTTTAAAGGTGTAAATGTTGGAATTGTAGATGAAAGAGGAGAAATAGCAGCATCAAGTTTAGGAGATTTTGGACTCGATGTAGGAAAAAGAACAGATGTAATTACAAATGTAACAAAATCAAAAGGCATGGAAATGATGATAAGAAGTATGGGGCTAAAAGTAATCATTACAGATGAAATAGGCGCAAAAGAAGATATAGAAGCAATAAAGTATGCTGTAAGTTCTGGAGTAAAATGCATATTTACAATGCACGGAAAAGACTTTGAAGATATACTTAGGAATAAAGAACTAGCAGATATTATAGAAGAAGGAATATTTGAAAATGTAATTGTGCTGTCTGATAAAAATGGAATAGGAACAATAGAGAAGATTCATAAAATTACATTTGGAAGAGACTATAAAGAGGTGGCATCATGATAATAGTTAAAGTAATATCGAGCATAGTAATCATAACTATATCAACAATGCTTGGAGTTCAAAATGCTAAAAAGTTAGAAGATAGGGAATATATTTTAAGGGAATTTGTAACATTTTTGTGCAGTGTAAAAAATGAGATAAAGTATATGTTAACAGTGCTTCCAAATGCATATGAAATAGCAAGGCAGCCACTAAAAACAAAGCTTAAAGATGCAATTGGCGGGATAACTTCAGATATGCTAAAAGACAGCAGTTTTGAAAATATTGAAAAAAGCATAGATGAAAATATAAACTCAATACCTGAGCTTAAAGGGTATGATAAAACTTTAATTACTGGGGTATTAAAAAACTTAGGAAAGACAAATACAAACGGTCAAGTAAATTTAATAGAAAATGCTATAAAGAATGTTGAAAATCAAATAAATGAAGCAGTAGATATAAAAGTTAGGAATTCTAGGCTATACAGGACCATAGGAGCACTATTTGGAGCTATAATAGTTGTGGTTTTTATATAAATAAAAAGAGGGGAAATATATGGAGATAGAATTGTTATTTAAGATAGCGGGGGTTGGAATAATTGTTTCTGTGCTAAATCAAATTCTAAGTAAATCAGGAAGAGAGGAGCAGGCTATGATAGTAACTATCACAGGACTTATAATAGTACTAATGATGGTTATAAATGAGATAAGTTCACTGTTTACAGCAGTTAAGTCTGCATTTGGATTTTAAAAATGGAAATATTAAAAATTGTAGGTTTTGCACTTATAGCCCTTTTGCTTATAATTACTTTAGGAGAACAAAGGAAAGATATAGCAGTAATATTAAGTATTTTAGCAGGCACTTTCATATTACTATTCTGCGTTTCTAAAATTCAGCCAGTAATTGAGCTTTTAAATAAACTATCTGAAAAATCAGGGATTAATAAAGAATTTTTTGGAGTAATATTAAAAGTAACGATTATTGCATATATAGTTGAAATAGCAAGATCACTATGTGAAGACAGCAAGCAGCACGCATTAGGAGAAAAAATAGAGCTAGCTGGAAAAGTAATAATAATATCTATATCTATTCCAATAATCACTTCTCTTATATCATTAATATCAGATATGATGGTGCTTATATGAAAAAGATTCTAGCTATAATGTGCATAGTAATAATTCTCCTCTCTTTAGGAAAAGTACAAGCAGCATCAGTAGACACTTCATTTGAAGGGTACATTGATGAATTAAGTAAATATACAAGTAATGAAGATGCAAATATTGATTTATATAAAATAGCTACAAATTTGAAAGATGGAAAAGGACTATCATATGATAATAGTTTAAAAATAATTCTTTCAGTATTTTTTAAGGAACTAAGAGTTATGCTTGAGGCTTCACTTATAATTGTTACTTTAATAATAATGTCATCAGTCGTGCAAAATGTGCAGCTTGAAAAGCAAAGTGAAGTAATAAAACTAACTAGTACTCTTTGCTTTATAACAATATCAATTGTGATTTTTACATCATTTACAGGTATGCTTGAAATATTTAAAAATACATGTGAAAATACAAGTAATATAATGCAAGTAATATCTCCATTTTTACTTGGCATGCTAATTGTAAATGGAGGTATAAACTCAGTTGGAATTATTCAGCCACTTATACTTTTTGCATCATCTCTATCAGGCTTCTTAATAACAAATGTCATAACGCCGATGATTGTAACTTCAGTAGTGTTTTCAGTAATAGGAAGCTTAAATGAGAAAAAGGGACTGCTAAAGATAAGTTCATATCTAAGAAAAACTGCTATTTGGACACTTAGCATTATGCTAACTATATTTCTAGGAATCTTGACACTAGAGACAAGCATAAGTAAAGATGTAGATTCACTTGCGGTAAAAACAACTACCGCTGCAGTTTCAAACTTTGTACCGGTAGTTGGAAAATTCTTTTCAGACAGTTTTGAAACGGTGGTAGGAGCAAGTAAAATAATAACGAAAGTTGGAGGAGTAGTTGGAATAATAGTAATGCTTACAGTGGCGTTTGTTCCAGTTTTAAAAATTGGAAGCGCATGGATAGTATATAATTTGATAAGTACATTTGGTGAGATATTAGAATCTGGTAGCACTATTTCAAAAATAATACTCGAGATAGCAGAGGTGTATAAAACAATGTGCGGAATACTAATAGCTAACTCTTCTTTGTTTATAATATCAATTGCAATAGTAATAAATTTAGGCTCAAATATAGTAAAATAAGGAGGCCATATATGATGGAGTGGGTTAAAGAGTGGGCAAACTCTCTATTATGCCTTGGAATATTTACAGCAATAGTAGAGATGGTTTTGCCAAAAGGCAATATTAAAAAGTATATTTATGTAATAATAGGAATAGTTACTATTCTTGTAATAATTTCGCCTTTTATATCTAAAACGGATTATGAAAATCTAGCAATAGATGCGGTAGAAACGATTTCTAAAAATGCACTTGAAATAAAGGAGGATACATATTCAAAAGAAGTAACAGAAGAGTTTAGCAAATATCAAGAAAGCATGGTAAGAGAAGAATATGTAAATAATTTAAAGAAAAGTATTTGGAACGATTTAACATCTAAAGGTGTAATTTTAGATAAAGTAGAGATAAGCATAAATGATGACTATAACGTAGGAAAGCTTGAGATTGTAGTAAAAGAATATTCAAAATATGAATATACAAGTAGTCAGGATATAATGAAATATATTGAGAATTACTATGATATAGCAAAAGAAAATGTAGTAATAAATGATGAGGTAGGTATTTATGGAAAGTAAAGGTTTAGAACTTGTTAAAAGTGCTGTAAAAGATAAAAAAAAGGAAAAATTAATATATATTTTGCTTTCAGCAGTTGTTATTTTGATAGCAAGTACATATATTTTTAGTAGTAGTGAAAAAAGCACAGCTCAAACTGAAGATGTAACAAAAACAGAAAAACAAAGCTATATCTTTGATACTTCAAGCGAAGAACAAAAATTAAGCTCAATACTTAGTAAAATAAATGGAGTAAGTGAGGTTTCATGTTATATAACGTATAAAGACGAAGGAAGTATAGTTCCGGCTAAAAACAAAGATGATGATGTTATATTTGAAGAAAATGGTAGTGAAAAAAAATTAGTTATTGAAAAACGTGAGATTCCTAAAGTAGAAGGCGTAATAATTGTAGGTAAAGGTATGGAAAATCCGGACTTGCAGTCTAAAATTGCAACAGCTGTTGCAAGTGTAATGAACATAGGAGTATATAAAGTTCAAGTGTTTAGTAAAGGGGAATAAATATGAAATTTCTAAAAAATGGTTTTCTTGGAATTATATCTTTTATGTGTATGATAGTAATAGCAGGGTATATAAATTATGAGTATAATGCTGAAAGAGAGCAAAATTTAGGTCAAACTGTATACGTGCTTGCAAATGAGGGAGAAATAATAAATGCTAAAAATGATGCATCAAAAAAAGAAAATGAAAGGGATAATTACTATTTATACACCAAGGAAATAACTAATAATAGTTTTTTAGAAATAACTGAAAATATAAAGAAAATAAAAGAAAAAGTAATGGCTTTAGATGAAAATGTAAGTATTTCATATGACTTTGAAAATAACTGTTATATTGTGCTTGTAAATAAAAGTGTTGATTTAGAAGAAGTTAAGAAAAGCATAAATATTGATGGCGTTATAATAAAATACTTAAAAGAAAATTAAAAATGAACAATACTTACTTGACATAATATAGAAAATAATGTATAATTTATTCATCATATAAAAAAGTAGGAGGCTGAGATTAATATGGCAGTAAATAACACTACAGTTAACCTATCTGAAATGCTACTTGATGCAAGTGAAAAAGGAAAGGATGGTATGCGGCAGTTACTATATTATCTAGATATAGGTAAAGTTGAATCTTTAGAAAAGAAGGTAATTAAACAGTTTCATGAACTTACAGATGAACAACAAAAGAGAGAATATGCAAATAATGTAATACTTGCAAATAATCTTCCAATATGTTCTGAGTTCTCAAGAATTATTTGCATTTATAAAAGCAGAGAAAAATATGTAGAAGCAGTAAAAAATAACTATAAGGCTAACAATATAAGTGATATTTTTGAAGAGTTTATTAAATATTCCGATGTACTCCAAGATATAAGAAAAAGAGTTTTCGAAAAAAATGATATAATCTCTAGTAGAAAAGAGCGCTACAGACGTCACTAAAGTTAGTATCCCATAACTTACATAAGTTATGGGATATATTATGTTTGAATAATATATATTTTTAGTGTATAATTATTTAAGAAGGAGATAGAAATGAAAAAGTTATTAGGTCTGATATTTAAAATAATATTAATTATATTAGTAATAATAATCGTATATTTTACTGCTGTAGGATATAGTATGTATAGGGATGCTTTATCAAAGCAGTCAATTGATGATAAAATAAATGAAATAATGGAAAGTGAAAAATATGTAAAACTTGATGAAATTCCTGATTACTACTGGCAAGCAGTTGTTGCAATAGAAGATAAAAGATTCTTTGATCATGGACCGATAGATATGTTTGCTACAATAAAGGCTATTGCAACTGATTTTGTGAGTAAAAAGTTTACAACTGGTGGAAGTACTATAACGCAGCAACTTGCTAAAAATTTATACTTCTCTCAAGAAAGAAAACTAGAAAGGAAGATAGCTGAATTATTTGTTGCAGATAAGCTTGAAAAAATGTATTCTAAAGAGCAAATCCTTGAAATTTATATAAATGTTATATATTACGGTGATGGATATTATGGTTTGTATGATGCTTCTATGGGGTATTTTGAAAAGCTTCCAAAAGATTTAACTCTTTATGAATCTACTCTTCTTGCAGGTGTGCCAAATGCACCAAGTGTTTATGCGCTTAGCAAAAACAACTCATATATTTATGTTAGGCAGAAAGAAATAGTGCAGTGCATGGTTCAGCAGGGATATTTATCTGAAGAAGAAGCTAAATACATATATGAAGAAAATGAACAAAAAGGAGAGTAAGGAAAATGAAATATACATCTGTGCCAAGTGGTGTTTGTGCAAGAATGTTTGAGTTTGAATTAGATGGTGAAGTTATAACAAACGTAAAAATAGTAGGTGGCTGCCCTCGGAAACTCTATAGCGGTAGCAAGACTTGTTAAAGGAAGAAAGGTAAATGAAGTATATGAACTACTAAAAGATGTTAAATGCGGATTAAAAGATACTTCTTGCTCTCAAGAAATGGTTAAGGCTATAAAAAAAGCATATGATGAAGAGGAAAAGTAATAAGCATGAAAAAATGAGCAAATAAAGTAAATATATAAATAGATTAGAAAAGTATGATATATATACATGGCTTTAATTTCGTTTATATAGAGAATAAAAAAATAAATAGGGGATGCAGTTAAGTAAAAAAATACGTCCTCTATTTATTTTATATTTTGATTAGTACTATTATGTAGTTCGATTTGGTTATATGGAACTTTAATACCATACTCTTCCATACCAAGTAAAATTGTCCTTAAAGTATCTCTTCTTACTTGCAATTTGTATTGTGGATTGCAATGTACTTCTATAAGATAATTAATAAAAGAAGTCTCAAGTTCTGTTGTACCTTTGTAGATACAATCAGTTACATTATTATTCCTTTTAACATTAAAAATAATATCATGTATTAGTAGTTCAGCATTTTTTACGTTTACATCATGAGGCATAGGTATTCGTACATATACAAGCTCTGAAACAACTTCAATTTCCTCAATATTCCTATTTGCAATTGAAATCACATTGTTAGTAAATAAGTCTTGAATTTTTGTTGTTTTAAGTCCAATAACTAAAACTTTACCTTCTATGCCGTTATACTTCACAACGTCACCTACTGAAAAATAGCTATCTGATAATATGCTTATTCCTCTAATAATATCCTTTAACCAGTCTTGAAGTGCAAGACCTACAACAATACCTACTATTCCAAGACCTGCGAGGAAGGAACTTACATCTACACCATTTAGCTGTAGTAAAATAAGCGCAGTAATAATCAAAAATATATATCTTGCAACATTTCTCATAAGCCTTAAATATGTTTTACTTTTTTTACTAGTGAAAAAGTTTAATTTACTTTTTTCTTCACATTTCTTTAAGAAAAATGATACAGCTTTGTATAATATAAAACTAATTAGTATAATAACTATTGAGCTAAATATCTTAGAATAGCCATGCTCGTTTAAAAATGTTAAAAACTTCTCTATTTTTAATGCACCTCCAAATCATGAAATATACTCTAAAAAAATTATATCATATAATAAAATTTTTTTCTTCAATATATTTAGAAAAAAATAAAAAATAATTTTGGAAGAAGAAACTAGATGAAATTATCTTCACAATAAAAAATAAGATGTTATAATAGTAGTACATTAGAGGTTATCATGTAATCTTGATGTACCAAGGTGAAAATGATTAATCATTTTTTACCCCCCTTTGCAAAAGCAGTAAGCAGAGCATTGTAATATCAGAAAGTAGTTTGCAGACTACTTTCTAATTTTTTTTTTTTTTTTTTTAATTCTACAAAATTAGAATAAAAGCATGCTACTATAGTTATTGAAGTATATAGTTATAGTAATATATAATAGAAGTATGAATGAAAAAAATATTAAAATACCAATAATTATAATTCCTAAAGAGAAAACTACTCAAGGAAGTATAATATTTGAGAATATAACTAATCTATTGCTTAAAAATAATATACCATTTGTAACATATATAGATAGCAATTTTCAACTACATTTTCAAAAATCAAAGTATCGTTTAGAAAGCATAGAAGAAGTATTAAAAGTATCAAATGTATGCGTAATAATAGAAAGTGGATATAACAAAGAAATAGAAAGTATTGTAGATTTGTTCTTAGAAAATGGCAAAGATATACTTTGTTTTCCGTCAAATATACTAAGTAAACAAGCAATTTTTTCAAATAACCTAATAAGAGATGGAGCAATTTGTATAACATCTGAATATATGCTACTAGAATATTTACTTAATTTGGAATAAATTTAAAAAAGCATAATATACATGTATTAAAGTAAAAAAAGATGGAGGGTATATTATGGAAAGAAAAAAAGATATATATAGTGATATAAAGTCTAGAACAGGCGGAGACATATATCTTGGAGTAGTAGGACCGGTAAGAACAGGTAAATCTACTTTTATAAAAAACTTTATGGAAATGTTTGTAATACCAAACATGGAGGATGAGTACAAAATTGAAAGAGCAAGGGATGAACTTCCTCAAAGCGCTGCAGGAAGAACTATTATGACTACTGAACCTAAATTTGTACCAAATGAGTCAGTAGAAATAAAGCTGGATAATAATGTAAAGTTAAAAACAAGACTGGTAGATTGTGTTGGATATTTGGTGGAAGACAGTCTAGGGTATATGGAAGGTGAAAATCCTAGAATGGTAAGGACTCCTTGGGATGAGGAAGCTGTTCCGTTTGCAAATGCAGCAGAAATCGGTACAGAGAAGGTAATAAAGGAGCACTCTACAATAGGTCTTGTGGTTACTACTGATGGAAGTATTACGGATATTGATAGAGAAAGCTATGAAAAAGCAGAAGAAAGAGTAGTTTCAGAGCTTAAAGAAATAAACAAACCTTTCGTTATAATGCTTAATTCTAGCAAACCAAACGACAGCGATACTATAAATTTAGCAAGAAGTCTAGAAGAAAAATATGATGCACCAGTTGTACCAGCTGATGTTTTAAACCTTACAGAAAATGATGTAACGGAAGTTTTTGAAAGAGTCTTAGAAGAATTTCCAGTAACAGAAATTGGATTTATACTTCCACCTTGGTTTTCAATGCTAGATTTAAATAACTGGCTTAAGCAGTCTATAATAAATTTTGCAAGGAATTCGTTTGAAGGTGATTTATCACTTAGAGGAATAAATAAAATAGTTGAAAATATTAAAGCTGAAAATGAGTATTTAAAAGATATAAAGGTTGAAACAGCACAGCTAGATAGCGGAAAAGTTAAAATAATAATTGAAATTAAAGATGAGATGTTCTATAAAATTATAAGCGAAGTATCTAGCTTTGATATAAGATCAGATGGAGATATTTTTAAATTAATGAAGGATTTCTCTAAGACTAAAGCGGAGTATGATAAAATTGCAATGGCTTTAGAGGAAGTTAAAATTAAAGGATATGGAATAGTAAATCCTGGAATAGATGAGCTTACATTAGAAGAACCAGAGATTGTAAAACAGGGTTCAAAATATGGCGTCAAACTAAAAGCTAGTGCACCATCAATTCATATGATAAAATGTGATGTTGAAACAGAAGTATCACCAATTGTTGGAAGTGAAAAACAGTCTGAAGACTTAGTAAAATATTTACTGTCAGAGTTTGAAAATGATAAATCTAAAATTTGGGAATCTAACATATTCGGAAAAACACTTCATGAGCTTGTAAATGAAGGACTTCAAAATAAATTATATAAAATGCCTGATGAGGCTCAGATGAAACTTCAAGAAACGCTTCAAAAAATAATAAATGAAGGAAGTGGCGGATTAATTTGCATTATATTATAACTAAAAAGCGGTATGATTACTTTTAGTGATTATACCGTTATATTTTGATTTTTTTTTAATATTTCACAATATTAAAAAAATTTACAAAATAAAAAAGAACCAAATATTTTTTGAAATTTACATAAAAATATTGCATCTATTATTATAAAGTAGTATAATAATAAATGCTTGCTTGAAAGCTAAGTTTCCAAATTAATAATTTAGTAGGAGGTTATTATTTATGGGTGAATATCTGCTGTGGATGATGAGGTACTCAGAAGCCTTAAGGAAAATGCTGACAGGAAAGGCAGACGTTTGTGATATGTCATATGAACAGCTGTTAAACGTTCTTATGAAACCCGAAAATATGAAGGAGCACAAAAGTCTTGCACAGTTTCTCGAAGGACTCTCAAGTTCGCATCTTAGCGTTGATGAAAGAGCAAAACAGCTTAAGAGCAATTATTATAAGTACTTTAAAGCAGCATAAAATTTTTTTGTGGGTGGGGGATTATTTTTCTTCCACCACTTTTCTTGAATTTTTTTTAATTATATGCTAATCTTATACTTGGTGAGGTATATGAATCAAAATGTTATTGAAAGTGCACTGCTTTTTTCAAATATTTATGAAGAAACAGGTGAAAACATTATAGACTCTGAAAATATAAACGAAGATGAGCTAAAAAATATAATTATTTCATATTTAAAACAAATTTGTTATACAGGAAAGAAAAAAGGGAATAATCCTGGATTACTTGAAAAAATGGAATATAACAAAAAAATAGTTGGAAGATATAATAAATCATTTAAAAGTAAAGAAAATGGAAGGCAGTTTTTTGCTAATGTTGAAAGTACTGACTATGAAAATCCTTTTAAGCTAACAGATTTATCAAACGAGTTTTCAGATGATAATTTAGAATCATTGAGTTTAGAAGAATTAATGGCTAGAGCTATGCACTGGTCAAATAAACTGGCAAAAGCTTTTGAAGAAAAAATTAATGAATCAAAAAAAGATAGTCCGAAATATGATACATTTGAAAAAAAAGTGTATCCTAAATTACTTAGTGAAAATTTAGAAGAATTTTATGAAATGTATATTTATTGTGAAGGGATGACAGACGAAGAAATAATGGAAGATATTGGCAAAAGTCAGTTTGAAAAATTTGCTAAATCAAGAAAAATTGTACAAGATGCTTTAAGAACTACCAAAATTAAAATCAAAGAGGAAGATGTTTCTAATTATATCCACTTTTCAACTTTACTTTCTGCACGTAGCAATGCATATGCATTAAAGTCAAAGTTTATGCAAAGATGTATTTTTCAAGTTTTGAAGAAACAAAAGGAAGATGTTCTTCAATATGTTACTGTTGATAATGCTAAAACTGAAGATGACAGTTATAAATATATATATGGAATAGCAATAGAGGGACATATTGAACCATTTGAGGTGCACGCAAATTCTTCTGACATAGAGGGTTCTATTCAAATTGCAAATGAATTATTAAATAAAGAGTGCGGAATAGATGTAATATATGATGTTCAAAGGTTTAAAACTGAAGTTCCAAGAAAGATAACTGAAGATGAGAGAAGAAAAATGGAAAGAGTAGAGGCTTTAGGTGGAGAAGTAGGAAAATTTGCAGGTCAAGTGAATAATTTAACAAACTTCATACTAAAAAATAGTATAAAGACAAACGAAAGATATACTGCAGTTGGACTGGTAGATGCAAGAAAAATAGGAGATGAGAGATAATGCTTGATAAATCTAAATTATTGTATTTAAATAGTAATCAAAAATTTAGTGAAATTTTTGATATTTTTGAAAAAGAATATATACAGATGATATGTGATTTTCTTGATAAAAAACGGTATTCAATATATAAAAAATGGACCAATGTCATATTATTTAGAGATTCTTGAAAGTAAGTTTAATGGGGAATATAATGGTGTGTGTAATGTAATAAAAGAAGCTTTTATGACTCAGTTTGATAACAATTATTTTCAGCTATCTGTGGCTATTGATTCATATAATGTGGTGAAAAGTAAGCTTATATAGTATTTATAAATCTATTAAGATAAAAACTTAATAGATTTTTTGGCATTTATTAAAGAAATTTGTAAGTACTACTTGACATAAAATAAACATTTTGATATAATTATATAGTCCATAAAAATCTAATAAACACCTTAAAAGGAGGTTTTGCCAGTGATAAATATTGGGGAATATTCAAGGTACATGCGTATGTATCAGAAAAAGATGTGTGAGATACTTGAGAAAAGTGGAGTTGAGCTCCAGGACAGCTCAAGGCGGAACATTGTAGCACTTAGGTATTTTTTTGAGGCAGAGGGAATGCTTAAATTTTACCCTACTCTTGAAAAGGTACTTAACGCAGTCAATGACTGCGCAGCGTCACCAGAATTTAAGCTTGAAGTTATGCAAGATAATATAACTGAAGCTTTTAAGAAGGTTGAGCCTAAAAAGAGAAGAGGAAGAAAGGTACAGGCTAAGGTATAATAAGGAGAAAATGAACATGGAGGAACTTAAAAAGTACGAAACTGCTATGGTCGATATACTGAAAAAAGAAAAAGGCGTAAATGCTGATTTTATGTGTTTCCCTGAACTTTATCAGTTGTTCGTTGATACCGGCCTTTTGGATAAGTATCCTATGATTGAGGCAGTAAAGCAGCTGATAAATAATGAGAGTGTATCTGATAGTGGAAAAGAAATAATTCTTAAAACTATTTTTGATACAGTAATGATACCGGATTAAAGAAAAATATGATAGAAGCGTTTTGGAACTATTGTTTCAAGGCGCTTTTTGTGTGTAGAAATATAAATAAAAATAGAAATGTTACAAAAATATGTTAAAAAGTATAACAAATAAAATGTTATTTTTAAAAATAATGATTAATTAATGGATTTTTGTTAATAAAACGTATTATTTGTGCTATAATGTATTTGTATAATTGTACTATACGTTAAGGAGAGGTTTATATGGAGAAAAGAGACTTAACATTTCCGCAAAAAAATATATATATGGTCGAACTCATAAATGGGGATAATGCCTTAAATACAATAGCAGGAGTGCTTAAAATAAATGATAGTTTTGATTCAGAGATTTGCAAAAAAATAATTAATGAGGTTATAAAACAAAATGATGCTACTAGAATCAATATAATTGAGGGAGAAAATATTTCACAAGTAGTAAATGAGTATAAGTATGTATATGTTCAAGAAATAGATATGAAGTCAAAAAGTGAGGAAGAAGTAAATAAACTTTTGGATGACTTAACTAAAGAGAAAATAGATATTTATTCTAACTCTTTGATTACTTTTTATGTTATATCTACTCATGATAAAAGTGGTATGATATATCTAAAGATGCACCACATAATTGGTGATGCGTGGACTCTTATGCAAATTACTAACCAGCTAACTGAAATGTATGAAAAGATCTTAAATGGTGAGGATATATCATTTGAGGTGCCATCATACTTAGAGTTTATTGATTCAGAAATTGAATACGAGAAAAGTGAAAAGTGTGAAAAAGATAGAGAGTTTTGGAAGGAATATTTAAAAGATGTTAAAGAACCGGTTTCACTTAAGGATAGAACAAAGAAGATCTCAAATAGTGCTAAAAGGTATTCAGTTCTTTTAAGTAGTGAGCAAAATACTGCCATAGAAGAGTACTGCAAAAAAAATAGAGTATCACCATATACACTTTTTATGACAGCACTTGCAACTTATATATATAGAATAAAGGATGCAAATGATATTATAATTGGAACTCCTATTTTAAATAGATCTAATTTTAGAGAAAAGAAAATGCTTGGTTGCTTTATATCTACTATTCCAATGAGAATAAGGATAGAAGAAGGAGTAAAGTTTTTAGATTTAGTAAAAAGTGTGACTACAAAAACAATGTCACTTTTTAGGCATCAAAAATATCCAATTACAAAAATTTTAGAGGATATTCATAATGAAAGTGAAAATAGTGGTAAGATATATAATTTAATGTTATCATACCAAAATGCAAGAGCTGATGTTCCAAGTAATATGTCTACAGAGTGGATTTTTAGTAAATATATCCAAGATGACTTAGAAATTCATATTATGGATATGGATAGTGTTCGGCCTTCTTACAATAAACTACGACTATTTAGATGAACTTTTTGAAGATGTTGAGATTGAATATCTTCATACAAGACTTATGGCTTTAATTGAAGATGCAATAAAAAATGAAGACGTATCGGTTGAAGATATACGCATTATGAGCATGGCTGAAGAAAATAAAATTTTAAATGAATTTAACGATACATATATGACTTATCCAAAAGATAAGACTGT
>JAFVCY010000012.1 GCA_017478805.1 Clostridia bacterium | reverse complement strand
GATAATATTTTATCTGAAGCAAATATCATATCTCCCGAAGCTCAACATAAAACGGTTAAATTATACAATATTGAAATGAAAAAATCAATAAAAGAGAAAAATGCTACCAAAAATCAAGAAAAGATATATAACGTTAGAACAAAGCAAGAAAAACAAAAACATATCAGACGTTCATCATTATTATATAATTTTGGACAAGAAATTCAAATGGATGCTGCGTTTGCAATATGGTATGGAAAAGATGCAAAAGCACTACACTTATCAGTTGATAAAGCTACATATTTTAAAATATGGAATACCTAAAAAAATAAAAACAGACAAAAGAGGTACTTTTTCATTAAACAATGTAAAAACAAAAAGTAAGTTAAATACCACCCAATTTGGAAGAGTATGTTCAGATTTAAGCATAGTATTAAAATCAAGTAGTGACCCTCTTTTTAAGCCAAATATAGAACGTGAGAATAAGACATTTAAAGGGCGTTTAATTGCTGAATTAAGACATGAGAATATAACAAATGATTATGATGCAAATAAGTACTTAAATGAGGTATTTATACCAAAAATTAATAATCTTTTTTCTTATGAGATAACTCCTGAAAAAAATGATATAGTTACAAATACATATACCGAAAAAGAACTAAATATTATTATTTCTGAACACTATAATAGAAAAATAGATAATTCATCTGCTATTAAGTATAATAACTGCTATTATGTACCTGTAGATATTGAAACTGGTGAAATTATAAGTTATTCTCAAAATACTTTATGTACAGTAATTATTGCCTATGATAAAAGTTTTTGGGGAAGTATTGAAAACAAAATATACAGATTAGTTAAAGTAAATGCACCTGAAAAAAAGAAATATGTTAAGACTACAAAAACAATAGAAGAAATAAATCGCTCAAAAGCACATAAACCTGCACCAAATCATCCTTGGTTAAAGAAAAGAACTAGCAAATAAAAGCTAGTTCTTTTGTAGGACATTTTTATTTACAAACTACTATAAAATTATTTTGGTAAACATAATTTCAGAACATTTTTACTTACAAATAAAATATAAAATTGGGACATTTTCACTTACTAGTCACATGGTAATAGAATGTGATCAGACGTCAAAAAATAAACTAAATGAACTTTATCGCGAGATTAAAGAAAGTGTTAAGAATGTAGCAAGAGAAGAAGTCAAAGTTGCTACTATTAGTGAAATTTGTGACAAATGCCGTTATTTAAAACTGCTACATGATCCTGATCAATATGATTGGTTTGGAGATAATAATATGAAAGCAGTGTGCCTTAGTATGAAGGCAGTTATCGAAGGCTCACTTGAAGCTGGAAAAACTACAAATATTCATAAACCTCTTTACTGCCCTAATCTTGATCGTGAACTGACTAAGGAAGAAAAAGAAGAAGCAAAAAAACTGTTAAAATGGAGACAAGAACGTTGGATGAACGAGATTAAGTAAGTTTAAGATGTTAAAGGAGCTGTTGTTTAATGCATCTCCTTTTTTCATAGTATAATTATTATTCTTTAAATTTTAAATTTGGTATTGATTAATATGATTTTATATGTTATATTAAATATATAGTTGCAAACAAAAATTTTAATCTTGTATATACATTTGTTTGCAAACCGCTACTACGACTGAATTTGAAACGGAAATTAAAGCCTTTTTTAACAAGAGATTTTTGTGTACCTCTTGTTTCAAGGCTCTAAAAATGAGGCAAGGGCATGTTCCTTGTCTTTTTTGCTTGCTTTTTTTGTATAACTATGGTAGAATACTTGTAAATTTAACGGTTAACTCTATTAGTAATTTAAAGGAGGCATAAATATGAATGTTAACAAAAAAATAATAGTTTCCGCAGTAATCTCATTTATCATTTCAACTTTAATCTTTATATCTACTTTCAATATTTTTGGGTATTACTCATTAATTCTATCTTACGTTATATGTGGCACGATGCTTTTTCTATTTTTTTCTATACTCTTTACGAAAGAATATAAAAGAGAGAAAATAGTTAAGTGGCAACTTCAAAGCATGCTTGCTACAGTTACATTTGCCTTATAACTTACTATTCTTGTCAAGAATTATTCAGATGAGCAAATGAATTTAGATATGAATATAAAGATAATGCTAGGGATAGTTGGAATAGTGTCAGGTTTATTAGTATTTTTTCCACTTCTTATTTCCTTGATAGTTCATTCAAACGATGCAAGAAAGTAATCTAAAGGAGGTTTTAGGTATGTTATACTTATTTTTGGCATTACTTACTGTTATACCAATAACTATGCTTGCTTATACTATTTGGCACTTAAAAAATTACGCTGTAACAGTAGAGAAAAAACGTAAACTTGATGACATGCAAACTATTAGACCATATATTGATGTAGAAAGCCGGGTTGAAATTTTAATAATTATAGGTAAAGAAGAAAGAAATATATCAGATTATTATGAACTTGAAAGAAGAATAAAATACCCATAATGAAGTTAAAGGAAAAATAAAAAACATCTCTTATTTAAGGGGTGTTTTTTACTTCCTTTGCTATAGTAACAATGTATATTATTGCGAATTATTTATAAAAAATATATAGCTTGAAAAAAATACTTTAAAGATATATAATAAATCTTGAAATAAATAAAGAGGAAAGTATGAAAAAAATAAACATTGTAGTAATATATAGCGTTATTCATTTTATTGTTGATATGTCATGTGCAGTTTTGCTTTCTAAATTAATAACTCCTACGGTGCCTAATTCTTCAAAACTAGTACTAGTTATATTTTTGTATAACCTGTTTGCATTTGCATTTCAGCTTCCATTTGGAATAATAGCAGATAAGATAAATAAAAACGCTTTGGTATCAGCATGTGGCACTATGCTAATAGCTATAGCATTTTGCACGTCTAAATTTTTAGTCTTTTCATCCATAGTAGTAGGAATTGGAAACGCACTATTTCATATAGGAGGAGCAATAGATATACTAAACATCTCAAACCGAAAAGCGAGCTTTGTTGGAATATATGTATCAACAGGAGTATTAGGGCTATATCTTGGAACAAAAAATGGATTTGAAATTATAACATATATAGCACTATCACTTCTAATCATTTCTAGTATAATACTTGCTGTAATGCATCAAAAGTTAGAAGGAGGAAGTGGTATAAATAAAGAAAAAACAAGCATAGAAAAAGCACAATTTAGCAAAGAAATCATAATATATCCATTACTAATTACAATATGCATAAGAAGCTATTTAGGCCTTATTCTAAACTATGACTGGAAACAAAATGTAATAAACAGTGTCTTAGCAATTCTTGCAGTAGTTTTTGGTAAAATGCTCGGAGGAGTACTTGGAGATAAGTTTGGATTTAAAAAAGTATCTATGGTTTCACTATTAATGTCTTCAGCATTATTTGTATTTTCATTTAATAATGCTATTTGTGGAGTACTTGCAATACTCATGTTTAACATGACAATGCCTATTACATGCACTGTAGTATCAAATATATTTGAAGAAAAAAAGGCATGGCATTTGGCATGACAACCTTTGCACTGTTTATTGGAGCCATTCCATCAATACTTGGGTATGCACCTATTATGTTTAACAAACTAGGGTTATTTGTGCTTACGGTTATTTCAGCATGCATGCTTTATTTTCGGACTTACCAAATATGAAAAAATTGGAGAGGAAAAATGATATATAGTTTAATGTCATCATTAATTGTAACTGTTATAATAGAAGTAACTACTGCATTTGTTATAGGGATAAACGAAAAGAAAGATATAGCAGTTGTTATCTTGGTAAATATAATAACAAATCCAGTAGTTGTTTTTACTACAAATTTAAGTTATAATATTACTGGAAATATTGTAATAAGGAATGTAGTAATTACTACACTTGAAATAGCTGCAGCTATAGCTGAGGCTGTAGTATTTGGTAAATACTTAAAAAGCAAAAGGATAAACTCATGTATTTTATCAGTTTGTTTAAATAGCGTATCTTTTGCATCACGGACTAATAGTTTCATATATATTAAAATAATAAATTGGGGGTAGAATATGGTAAAAAATAAAGTTTTAAAAAAAGTTATCGTTATAACTATGATGCTATTTATGTTTGCAATAAATTACTGCTATGCAGATGTGTATATCTCACCTGAGCAGCAGCTAGCTATGGATGTATCATTTAACTCTCAGCAAATATTTGATGTTGCTATAATAGCTTTTGCATTAGCACTTGGAATATCTGCTATTTGTCTATTAATAGGGAAATTAATAAAAGAAGAAAATTTAAGAAGTAATAGTAGGAAGGCAGTAGATACAATATTTTACCTTATATTAGTTTTAGTAGGACTTAAATACTCTTTTGCAATATTAGATATAGAAATCGTTATATCAATACTTTCACTACTTGATATATTAGTTTCGCTTTTTGTTAGATTTAAACTAAAAAAGAAGATTTGGTCATATATAACTCTTGGAATTTGGTTAGTTCCAATTTTAGTTATGCTGCTTCCAGAACTAAAGTATATGTTTTAACAAGTAGGAGGAATGCTCTATGGAAAAAGTAATAAATTTTAGTCATGAAAGTGATATAGATGGATTAGGTGCAGTAATAGTTGCAAAGCTTGCTTTTGAAAATGTAGATTATGTGCTTATGCCTGATGCAAATAAGCTCGAAGAGACTTTTAGAGATTACTTAATAAAAAGCAGACTAGATGGATATGACTATGTATTTGTGACAGACCTTGCACTTTATCAGCCAGCAGTTTCTATGGTAAATAGTGATGAAAAGCTAAATAAAAAGGTGTTTGTTTTTGACCATCATAAAGCATCTATTGATAGAGGGCTTGATAAGTATGATTTTTGTACAATTTTTGAAACAGATGAAGCAGGTAGAAAAACGTGTGGCACAGAGCTTTACTATAACTTCTTAAAAGAAAAAAATATGATAGAAGAAACAAAAGCACTATCTACGTTTGTTGAATACACAAGACTTGAAGACAACTGGCTATGGAAAAATGAAGGAAAAAGAGGAGAAAATGCTCATAGTTTAGCGGTGCTACTTAGCTCGTGTGGAAAGGAAGAATATATAACTAGGATGTTTTCTAAGTTAAAAGAAGAAAAAGACTCTTTTTCTTTAAATGAGGAAGAAACGAAGATTGTAGAAGATAAAAAGAAAGAGTATAAAGAGAAAATAGTAAGTATTTTAAATGAAGCTGAAATATTTGTAGATGGCAGTAACAATAGGTATATGGCTGTTTTTGCTCCGTATGAGTATAGAAATGAACTTGCAGAATATATAATAGAAAATGGAAATAATGAAGATGTAAAGTATATAATTATTATAGCTTTAGATAAGGGCGAGTATGGTCAAAAGTCATATAGGTCTATTTGTAAGGACTTCGATGTAAATTGTGTAGCAATAAGTCATGGTGGTGGAGGACATATATCTGCAGCTGCTGTAAATATTACTAAAGAACAAAATGCCCAAGCTTTAAGCATGGATAAAAAAGAAGCTTTAAAGTACTTGTCAGAGAGTATATATACAAAATGATACTTTACTTACGAGAGGAGAAATCCTCTCTATTTTCTGCTTTTTTTATTTTAATTTAGCACATTCCTATCAAAATGTCTTTTATTTGCTATGTATTTTCCTAAATCTAAAATGTCGTTTTTATTCATATATTTTAAAATATAAATTAGAAAGTATTTACATAAAAAAATACTAAAAATATTGACAAATTATTGTATAGAATATATAATTTCAAACTAGAGGTGAGAGAATTGGAATCAGAAAAAGTTATATATTTAGATTATGCAGCAAATACGCCAGTAGAAAAAGAAGTGTTAGATGCGTTTTCTTTAGCTAGTGTTAAATATATAGGTAATCCAAATTCTACGCATCATTTAGGTAAAATTGCAAGAGAAAGGATAGATATAGCAAGTAGAAATATAACTGAGAATTTTAGAAATAACTATAACATAGATGAAGAAATGGAGCTCATATATACTTCTGGGGCAAGTGAGTCGAACAATTTAGCTATAAAAGGAGTGGCAAAGGCATATAGAGAAAATGGAAAACATATAATATCTACTTTTTTAGAACATTCTTCTGTAAGTGCTGCTTTAACAAATTTAAAAGAACAAGGCTATGAGATTGATATAGTAGATATAACTGAAGATGGAAAAGTAGATTTAGAACATTTAAAGAGATTACTTAGAAATGAAACAATACTTGTATCGGTAACTGCTGTAGATGGAGAAGTTGGAACTATTCAGCCCTTTAATGAAATTGCAAAAATACTAAAAGAGTACGAAAATTGCATATTTCATGTTGATGCAACTCAGGCTATAGGGAAAATAAATATGAATTTTGAGGATGTAGATATTATAACATTTGCACCACATAAATTTTATGGATTAAATGGTTTTGGAGGACTATTTAAGAAAAAAGAAGTGGTGCTTGAGCCTTTAATTCATGGAGGGACTAGCACTAGTATATATAGAAGTGGTACGCCTGTAGTTTCGCAAATAGTAGCAATGGAAAAAGCTGTAGAGCTCGCTTTTCAAAATCAAGATGAAAGATTTGAATATGTAAATAGTTTAAATACAGCTTTAAGGAATGAACTTGAAAAATATGAAAATGTTAAGATAAATACAACACTACTTGGTAATCCATATATATTAAATTTAAGTGTAATGCCTATAAAAGCTATAGACTTTAAAGAGGAACTTGAAAAATATGGAGTATGTGTATCAATAAAGTCCGCGTGCACTACAGTAATATCTCCATCAAGAATTGTTATGGCTATGACTAGAGACAAAAAAAGAGCATTTTCATCGTTTAGGATAAGCCTTAGTCATCTAGTTACAGAAGATGAAATAAAAGAGTTTTTAGAGGCTTTTTCTAAATGTTATAATATTTTTTTTAGTTAAACTGAAAGGAGAATACAAAAGTTGGAAAGGTATGAAGAAATAGAAAGAAGTATAGTTAAAGATTACCAAAAAAAGATATGGTCTAAATTTGTTAAGGCAATAACAGAGTTTGATATGATACAAGATGGTGACAAAATTGCAGTCTGTATGTCTGGTGGTAAAGATTCAATGCTCCTTGCTAAATGCTTTCAAGAGTTAAAAAAGCATAAGAAAAAAGACTTTGAGGTAGTTTTTTTAGTTATGAATCCTGGATATAACGAGATAAATAAACAGAAGATTATATCAAATGCCAAACTTTTAAATATACCAATAACTATGTTTGAAACAAATATATTTGATGTGGTAGCCAAAATTGATGACCATCCATGTTATATCTGTGCAAGAATGAGAAGGGGTTACCTATATCAAAAAGCAAAAGAGCTTGGGTGTAATAAAATAGCGCTTGGGCATCATGCAGATGACGTTATTGAAACTATACTTATGGGAATAATATACGGCTCTCAAATGCAGACTATGATGCCAAAACTTCATAGTACATATCATGAAGGAATGCAGCTTATAAGGCCGCTTTATTATGTAAGAGAAGAAGATATTATAAGTTGGAAAGAGCAAAATGACCTTCACTTTATTCAGTGTGCATGTAGGTTTACAGAAAATTGCACACTTTGCGATAATGGTGGTGGTGGCTCTAAAAGAGAAGAAATGAAAAAGTTAATTAAGGAGCTTAGAAAGAAATACAAAAGTATTGATATGAACATATTAAGAAGCGCTCAAAATGTAAATCTAAATACATTAATATCATACACTAAAGATGGAAAGACATATCACTTTTTAGATGATTATGATAAAAAGAATTAATAGTAGTAATGGTATTTTTTCTCTGTTCTTTATTTTTTGATTTTAAGTAAAAATTTGACATGAATAAAAAAAAGTAGTATAATATATCTTATGTGAAAGTGCGCTTTGTCACTTAATTTATGTTCGGGCTATATATATAACAAGTTAAATTTAGAAATTTCTATATATGTTATATTTTGTTGTTTTCATATCTATATAAGTAATATAGATAGGAGAAAAGAGAAAATGGAGAAAAAAGAAATTATTAAAAATTCAAATATAAAGAGAAAT
>JAFVCY010000011.1 GCA_017478805.1 Clostridia bacterium | reverse complement strand
GAAGAAATAACAAAAGAAAACTATGATAAAAGTAGAAGAAAGTATAGAGGATTATTTATAACAAATGAAGTAAAGAAAATAAATGCATAAATAAATGGAAGCTTAAATATAATAAGGAAATATATAAAAAATAGTAGTCCAAACCAAGAAATTGCGATGGATAAGGGGCGAGAACAACGTCCTATAAAGAAAAATGTGGCCTAGTATTTTTTACTAGGTGGAAACTTGGGTTACAAACTCTTTATAAAAAACATCACTAGAATTAATTCTAGTGATGGAAGTAAATCGAAGATTTACTTTTTGTTCTGGGAAAAATTTTGTGGAATCACTAACGAAAAAATAAGTATTTTTAGGATATTTTTAAATAATATTTATAGAAAACAAAAAAGTCTTATAAATATTGTTTATTCAGCATTTATAAGACTTTTTTATAGCTTATTGGTGACCCATACGGGAATCGAACCCATGATTCAGCCTTGAGAGGGCTGCGTCTTAACCGCTTGACCAATGGGCCAAAACTATGTATTAATTATATCACATAAGAGTAGATAAATCAATACATAGGAAAAATTTTTTTAAAGGTCAATTGTTATTTGTCTACCAGTTTTTTCATATTTGATAAGCTTCACGCCTGCACTTTCAAGCATTCTTTTAGAAGCAATTGTGTGGTCGTCATTTGCATACTTATTATCAAAATATACAACTTCCTTAATCCCTGTTTGGATTATCATTTTTGCACACTCATTGCAAGGGAAAAGAGTAACATAGATTCTGCAACCTGTTAAATCTTTTCCTCTTACATTAAGTATAGCATTAGCTTCTGCATGGCAGACATATGCATATTTGGTATCTAAAGTACCACCTTCTCTTTCCCAAGGATATTCATCATCAGAAATACCATTTGGGAAGCCGTTATAGCCAAGCGATACTATCCTATTAGAACTATCCACTATGCATGCTCCAACTTGTGTGCTAGGGTCTTTACTTCTTTTGGCAGATAATTTTGAGATGCCCATAAAATATTCATCCCACAAAATGTAATCTTTTCTTTTACTCATAGTAATCCTCCTAAAACATTATTTGCCTGTGCTACCGAATCCACCAGTTCTTACAGCATAATTAAAGTTGTCATCATCTGCTTTCAAGAACTTTT
This sequence comes from Clostridia bacterium, assembly GCA_017478805.1. Lineage (GTDB taxonomy): Bacteria > Bacillota > Clostridia > TANB77 > CAG-465 > RGIG5057. Next base: position 15,814 of record JAFVCY010000011.1, on the reverse strand, counting down.
GGAAATAAGCTTGACCAATTGAATCTCCTTTCTTTATAGTAATATCTACTGGTAAAATGTTATAATACTGAAAGAAAAGTTCCCCTTCATTTGTTTGATTATTGTAATAATCGCACTCTATAACACCAATACCATTTGACATTATCAGTCCTTTTTTAGGAAAAGAACTCTTATTAGCAAGTATTAACACTTCATCTTCCTCAAAAAAAGCCTTGTACCCTGTAGGTATAAATGTAGGAAGAATTTTATCAGCTTTTTTTCTAAAAACATTAAGTGCGGCCTTCCAAACGCTAGGAACAATAATATCTTCAGCTGCATACATATCATATCCAACAGAATGTCTCGTTTTTCGTATAGGTTTTTTAAGATTTGCATCTTTGTACTTTGAACAAACTTCAAATCCTCTCATAAACACTCCTCCTTAAATTATATCAAGAATAAAAACTATAGTCTATGGTATTATATCATTATATAAACTAAAAATCAATAAAGCAGTGCATTTTTGCACTGCTTTTACTAAAACTGAACTTTAACAGCATCTCTTTGAGTTTCATCTCTAACCTCAAAAAATGCCTTTTGCTTAAAACCAAAAATGCCAGCAATAACATTTTTAGGAAATGACAAAACCTGTGCATTGTACATTTGAACAGCATCATTATAGAACTGCCTAGAATATGCAATTTTATCCTCTGCACTACTTAACTCTTGTTGAAGGCCTAAAAAGTTTTCGTTTGCTTTTAATTCTGGATAATTTTCAGCAAGAGCAAATATGTTCTTTAAAGAATTAGAAAGCAGACCATCAGCTTGAGCTTTTGATGCTTCATCAGTTGCAGAAGTGTATGAATTTCTTGCTTCTACAATTTTTTCAAGAGTTGCAGCTTCATAAACAGCATATGCTTTTACAGTTTCTACTAAATTTGGAATTAAATCAAATCTTCTCTTTAATTGTGTATCTATTTGAGCCCAAGCATTATCAACACGAAGTTTAGATTGAACTAGACTGTTATATATACCCACAATTACAAAGATAAGTACAAGTAAAACTCCAATTATTATTAAAAGTATAGTCATAATTATCCTCCTTTAAGATATATACATATTATAACATAAAAAAAATAATAATCAAATTATATAAAAAAATTTATACTCATTAATTATTATTAATTAAAAGCCAAATTAGTTTTCAATAATTATGTTTTGAACAAATACATTATTTTCAATAGATGCATAAATCTGACTATTACTTTGACTGTTAATAATTTTCTTAACTTCCCATAGTCCAATTCCTGATTTCTTTATCTTACTTGAATAACCTTTATCAAAAATCTTAGAAATCTCTATTTTACAATTTGTATTGAAAGTATTGCTAATTTTTATAACAAAAGCATCCTTGTAATCAACATAGTGAATAGATAATTTTATATACTTGTCTACAGCTTTAGAAGTAGCTTCAATTGCATTATCTAATAAAATTCCAAATATTTTGCAAAGCTTTAGTTTTGGAAAATTAATTTTTGATACCTTTTCAGGAACATCAATATCGAATACTATTCCAATACTATTTGCATAAAAATGTTTTGTGCCAACTATCCCATATATACCAGAATCATCAAATATACTATTATTAAGAAGTGACATATTGCTTAAAATATTATACTCCTTCATAATAGATGATACATATGCTTCTAATTTATCGTAATCTTTTCTACAAAGATATCCATTAATTGCTTGGTAGGTATTACCAAAATCATGTTTTATAGTTTTAACACCATCAATTAAACACGCCATAGATTTATTATCAACTTCTAAGCTAGTACATTTTTCTATATATCGTTCTTTATCAACCATTTCATTTGAAAAATAGGCAATAAATGCTGTGGTACCTAAAATTTGCACAAAATGGCATAGTAATAAAACTATATCATAAGAATAGTTGTTATATACAATAACAGCAGTAATGGGTAAGAAAGTTAAAATAATTATTATTAAGTAAAAAGAATACTTTTTATACATAAAAATCTTACTAAACATATCCAAATATCCATTTTTCTTCATAGTAATATCTACAAAAAATATACCACTAAAACATAATATGTAGTTTAGCAAAACTAAAATATAACTGTATAGTGGAGAAGAAACAAGGATATTCCTATTTTCACTGCTTGTTACATACATAAGAAAAGTAGTAGCTATATACTGTGATATGAATATATAACTTACAAACATTATAGTTTGAAGTATACATATAGTAATTTCTTTCTTTTCGCATAGTAATGATAGGCAAAAATAAAGAAGAGCACAAGATAATATAGCTATAAAGTAATTTGGTAAAAGACAAGTTAAACCAATAAAAGTAGCATAAATTATGTATATAAAAATAGGAATATCACGTTTATCATCTATGCTAAAATATTTATCAAAAACATGTATATAATAGAAAGCAAATACTCCTTTTAAACAGCCTTCTATAACTAAAAGTATCATTAAAAAATCCCCCAATCTTAATAGCTTGCAAATAAAAAATAGAGAAAAATATCTCTAAAAATTATTTGAATCACAAATACATTACTAATCAAATGTTGTAGCTAAAAATTCCTAATGCAAGATAGTTTGAACATTAGAAACATTACTTGTTTTTTTCAAATATGAACATTATATATTACCAAATATTAAAATGCAATTTTTGGGACTAAAGTGGGAACGAAAGAGAACAACTAAGACATAACTTTAGAATAAAAAGAAGTTTTATAAATATAATTAAATAAGGTGATCATATGAAAAAAAAGCACAGTGAAAAAGTAAGAGGGGTAAAAGCACTATTCAAAAAAATTAATAAAAACGGTTCATTAAGTAGAGCTAAAGAAAACTTCTTAGAAATTGCAGGTATACCATCATATATGCAAAAAAACATGACAAGAATATCAATGTATGGTAATAAGAATATATGTATAGAACAGTATGATAGTATAGTAGACTACTTTAATCATTATATAAAAATAAAATGTTTTGAGTTATACATAATAGTAGAAGGAAAAGACCTTAATGTATCAGAAATCTCTAGTGATGATTTAATAATAACAGGAGAAATTGATAGTATAAGTTACAAGAAAATGGGGGGAAAATAGTGGATTTTGAAAATTCTATAAATAGATTAATTGCAAGTCCTAAAATAAGAGTAGAGGGCTTTTTTACCGAAAGGGTAATTAATCTTTGTAAAATTCAAAATATTAAAATTTGGAACATTAGCACTCTTACATCACGGAAGTGTAGAGTTCAATATTTCACTTAAAGATGTAAAAAAGCTAAAAACAGTTGTAAAAAAATGTAAGTGTAAAATGAAAGTAGTAAAAAAAGATGGAATATATTTTAAAGCTGTAAAGTACAGAAAAAGGAAACTCTTAATTGCTCTTTCATTTATTTTAGTTGTATGTGTAATACTGTATAATAAATTTTTGTGGAATATTGAGGTAATAGGAAATGAAAAGCTACAAACAGAGGAAATACTAAATGTAGCAAATAATGCAGGCCTGCACATAGCTACATTTAAACCAAAACTTGATACAAATTATGTAATAAAATGCTTAAAAAGAGATTTGCCAGAGCTTGCATGGATAGGTGTTGACGTAAAAGGTACAAAGTTAATTATACGTGTAGTAGAAAAGACAACTATTCCAGAGGACATAATATATGACAAATCAAAAACAGGAGATATTGTAGCTAAAAAATCAGGGGTACTTACAAAAATAGTTGCAGAAAATGGTACTATAGTTCATCAAAGTGGAAGTTATGTGGAAAAAGATATGGTTTTAATAAAAGGTGTAATTAGTAGTGAGATTTTAGGTGATACAAAAGTTAGAGCAAGTGGAATAGTTAAGATGAACGTTGAATACGAATTTGAAAAAGAATATTCATATGAAGTAATAGAAAGAGAATATTTAGATAAAAATAAATATAGTATAGGAATTTCTGTAAATGATAAAGAATTTTATATAAATTATTTGAATAAAAGTAAAAAATATGATACACTAAAGTCAAAAAAAGAAGTAAATTTGTTTGGAATTATAATTTCTTTTGACTTTTATAAATTTATTGAGTATAATGAAATAAATGTAGTTTATACTTATGATGAACTTTTGGAAAAAGCAAGGGCAGAAAAAGAAGACTATATTAAGTCAGTTTTATTAGGTTGTGGAGATTATGTATCTGAGCGTGAAGAGGTGTTCAAAACTGAAACTGGCATAAAGTATAAAAGCATTATAACGATAAACGAAAATGGAGGAATTTTTAAAGGAGACTAGATATGGTAAAAATTGATATAAGTGATGAAATACTTACTAGTATAAGTGAGTGCAGTAAAGAGGAAGTCGAAGACTATATAGAAGATATTGTAACCGCTGCTTTAAAAGAAGAAAAACTAAATAAGGTAAATAGTCATGTTACGGTAAGCAGTGTGACTAGAGCTCAAATACGTAAATTTAATAAAGAATACAGGGATATAGATAGAGAGACAGATGTGCTTTCTTTTCCAATATTTACTCATGAGGAACTAAAAAATAACTCACTTAGTAATATTGAACTTGGTGATATACTTATTTGTATTGATGTAGTAAAAGAGCAAGCAATCGCTTATGAAACTGGCATGAAAAGGGAAATGTTATATATGATTACACATGGGATTTGCCATCTTTTAGGCTATGACCATATAGAAGCAGAAGATAAAGTAAAAATGAGAGAAAAGGAAGAAAGAATTTTATCTATGGTAGGAGTTGGAAAGATAAATGGATAAACAGACTAAAGAGGAAATAGAAGAAGAGAAGTTTAATCAGCTAAAAGATAAAAAAAATAAGAGCTTTTACACTGCTGCAAAACATGCTGTAGAAGGAATAATATGTGCATTTAAAACAGAACGTAACTTAAGAATCGATTATATAATAGGACTATTTGTGCTACTTGGAAGTTTATTTTTCGATTTTACTAAGACTGAGTTTGCATGTCTTTGCTTAACAATAGGTTTTGTCATATTTGCAGAAATGATAAATTCTACCGTAGAGTACGTGGTTGATTTGATAACAGATAAGTATGATGTAAGAGCAAAAGCAGCTAAAGATATAGCAGCAGGTGGTGTACTTATATCTGCGATAGTTGCAGTAACTGTTGCATATTTCCTATTTGCTGATAAGCTTTATGCATCAACGTCATCAATTTTAAATACAATACTTAGTTCAAGGATATATATATTATTTACAATACTATTTGCTATACTAATTTTATGTGTTATTTTAAAAGGTATTTTTGAAAAGGAAACAGATGCAGAAAAGCCATTTTTAAGCTTTAGAGTAACAGTAGCATTTGGACTTACTACATATGTATATTTAATTACACAAAGCATTTTATCAGGTGCAGTTTCACTTATACTAAGCCTACTTATAACTTCAATAAAAATAGAAAATGGAAAAAATAGGTTCTTGTATATGCTTATAAGTGCAGCTTTAGGTGTCCTTGTTGTACTCATAGTTTATCAAATAGCGCTTATGAAAGGTGATATAAACTCTGTGCTTAATAATATTTTTCAAAAATGAGGTTTAAAAATATAATAAATGGAAAACATATTTATGGTGACATAGATATGTTTTTATTATATCTTTTTTTAATTATTCTTTTCATTTTATTTATGTTAAAAATAGAGCTTATAGCAGAGAAAAAAGAAGATTTATATATAGAAGTAAAGATATTTAATTTTAATGTATATAAGAAAATATTTAAAGAAAAAAATAATAAGAAGAAAGATTTTTTAAATCTACCTGATATTATTACAGTAAAAAAGAAAAGAGTTATTATGAAAAAAATAATGAAGTTTTTTAAAATAGTAGAAAAGAAAATAGATGTAAACAAAGCTCAGGTGCAAGTTTTAATATCTGATAGTAATTATATTGTAGCCAGTTATTATTTGGCTTTTTTCTATACAATATTATATATGGCAAAAAATATAACAAATAAGCTTATGATAAACTGCTACTATATGAGTCAAGAAGAAAGAGTAAAAATTAAATACTATATAAGAGTTTCTGCAAAATTGATAAATGTTGTAATAGCCTTAATAAAATTGGTAATAATATTATATATGATATCAAAGAAAGGTGTGAATAAAAATGGAAGAGCATCCAATACAAAATTTAATGATGACAGCCATGTCATCAATTGAAAATATGATAGATGTCAATAAAATAATAGGTGATATAGTAACAACGCCGGATGGTACAGTTATTATACCTGTTTCAAAAGTAACTTTTGGCTTTGCTGCAGGAGGAAGTGAATTTACTACTGAAATGGTAAAAACAAGACCAGATAAAAACTTGCCTTTTCGGTGGCGGAAGTGGGGCAGGAGTTAATATATCGCCTATGGCCTTTGTAGTAATAAAAGATGGAGTAACAAAACTGTTAAATGTAGAAAATGTAGGGCCACTTGATAAGTTAGTTGATGCAATCCCTGATGTAATGAACAAGGCAGAAAGTTTTGTTAAAAGTAAAAGCAAAAAAGTAGCTAGTGCCTAAAATAGGTACTAGCAATTTTATTCACCATTAAAAATTATCAGATATACTTTTTATTACACTTTTTATTATTGCCATTTGTTTATCAGAATAAACTACCCCGTCATCTTCACTTACTAAATTATCTAAAGAATCTGCAAGTAAGTAATCTAAGCTTAATTTTAGTGTATTACAAAGCTTAATTAATGTCTCTAAACTAGGAAGTTTTATACCTCTTTCTATATCACCTAAAAAGTTTGGTGAAACACCAATAAGACATGATAGCTGAAATTGTGTATATTTGTATTTCTCACGATTCATTTTTATTTTTTTACCTAGTTTGTTTCTGTTAATAACCACTTCCATTGAAATACCTCCAAATACAATACATAAATATGATATAATATTTTTATATTTTTTTAAATAATCTAATTGACAATTAATAAACACAATTAGTGTTCTAGACTTATATTATGCAAAATAGTGCATAAAAATAAACATATGAAAAAGGAATAATTAATTATTTAAAATAGATTATGCTATAGAATATATTTAATATTAAAATTACTATTTACCAAAACTGTGTATATACAAAAAAAGTAAATGGAAATGTCAAAATTGTACAATTTAGTGTTTTTCTTTAGTACATATTTTTATCTTAATTATTTAAAAAGTTTTTTCTAGTATGCTCTCATCAACTCTTGACATGAATATGTTTTGCGATATATAATATGCATGAAATAAGGGTGGGTTATGAATAGGAAACAGTTAGAAAAAGAATATAATAAAATGTCTAAAAGCTATGAAAAATGCAAGGAAGAACTTGAAGAATATAAAAAATCAAGAGCTTTTGTATATATAAATAAAATGCCGGATAAATTTAAAAAATGGCTATTAGAAGAGACTAAAAAGAAAGAAAAAGATAGTAAAGCTCAAATAGAAAATGAAACATTTAGTGAGAATATTAGAAGCAGTGTAGATTATACTAATAAACGGAGAAAATGAAGTAAGAAAAATAAATGAAGAAGAAACTTTGCTTAAAAGAGAAGATATAATTCGTAAAGAGGTCACTGTTATAATTTGCATGCAAAACAAATACTACAACTTGCAAAAAGTAATTTCAAAAGTTCTTAATCAAACGTATATTAATTTTAAAGTTCTAGTTATAAAGCCTAAGAATATAGAAATAGAGTCTTATAAATATGAGAAAATAGATGCAAGGATATCTTTTTATGAACCGGATAATGAACTAAAGCTTTTTGATATATATAGTTACATTTTAGAAAACATAAAGTCTGAATATATATATATATTAAATACTGATAAAATAAAAAATATAAATATACTAGGTGCTATAAAGCAAAGTGAAAGTTATGTACTTGACGTATGTGAAATAAAAGGTTGTTATAACAAATACCAAATCACATTTAAAAATGAAAATTTAAAGCTCTTTAAAGATAAAATATTATCATGGGAGCAGTTATCAGATGCTTCAAATATACTTGAGACAAATCAAAAGAAAAATATTTTAGAGGCAATAAAAAGGGAATTAAGAAATATTAGAAGTAACTTTTAGTGCATATAATAATATAGATTAAAATATGAATAAATCTTGATTTAGTTTGACTTTTTTTGATATATATATTACAATGTTATTTGAAATAAAGAGGTGGAACTTTTGAAAATAGATATAAACGGTTTAAGTATTAACTATGAAGTATATGGAAAGGAAAATAAAAATGTTGTAGTTCTTTTACATGGATGGGGAGCAAATCTAAAGCTGATGGAGCCTATAGCTAAAAAACTTGAGGATAGATATAAAGTGTATGCTATAGATTTCCCTGGGTTTGGTGAGTCTGAGGAGCCAAAAGATGCATTTAATGTGACAGCTTATGCGCTTGTGACTTTAGAATTTTTAAAGAAAAATAAAATAGAAAATGCGATATTAATAGGTCACTCATTTGGTGGTAGAGTAATAACAAAACTTGTAGGAGAGCTTGGCTATAGTCCAAAAAAGATAATATATGTAGATGCAGCCGGTGTAAAACCAAAAAGAAGCTTAAATTATTATTTTAAAGTATATAGCTATAAACTGGCAAAAAATATGATAAAGCTTTTTAACTCAAAAGAAAAAGCAGATGAGATTATTAAAAATTTAAGGCAAAATGCGGGTTCAGATGATTATAAAAATGCATCAGATAATATGAAAAAAACATTTATAAATGTTGTAAATGAAGACTTAACGCATCTATTTAAAAATATAAATGTGCCAGCGCTTTTAATATGGGGAGAAAATGATACAGATACTCCTATTAGAGAGGCAAAAGTGTTTGAAAAAAATATAAAGGACTCTGGACTTGTAATACTAAAAAATGCAGGTCACTATAGCTACTTAGATAAACCTTCAGAGTTTATTATAATATTAAATAATTTTTTAGAGGGAGAATAGTATATGACTTTATTTGTATTTAAGATTATACTGATACTTATAAGTATAGTATTTTTGCACATTAATCTAACAAGATTTTTGCACATATTTCAGCTTACTTTCTATAACTTTACAGAATTTTTCCCAACGATAAAGAAAACCAAAGAAATAAAGTTTGGAGTAGGTCAGTTATCTTTAGTTATATTGTGGCTCTTTTCGGCTATATTTAACCAAGTTTGGAATTACGTTTTATGGACTGTAGTACTTATAGTCGTAATGTATTATACAAATATGTTTAAGCCAAAAGCTAAAAAGAAGTTTGTTATAACTAAAAGAGTAAAGATAACATATGCAGTATCGTACATATTTGAGACTATACTTTTGATTTTACCACTTGTGTATTTTGCGTATATGAATACTATTCCTTTCTATTTCTTCGCGTTATTTTTAGCTATGTATAAATATACTGGGATATTATTTGCCTCAATAGGTAACTTCATAACTAAAGGAATAATGAAAATAGAAAACAAGAAATATATAAATGAAGCAAAAGAGATTATTAATTCAAATAAGAATATGAAGATAGTCGGAATAACAGGAAGTTATGGTAAAACTTCAACTAAAAACATAGTTTATGCAATACTTAATGAATGCTTTTCAACTGTTATGACACCTAAGAGCTTTAATACAACACTTGGAGTTGTGAGAAGTATAAGGGAAAATATAAGACCATACACAGAGGTATTTGTATGTGAGATGGGAGCTGCAAGACTTGGAGAAATTAAAGAAATATGCGATATAGTAAGTCCTGACTTTTCAGTAATAACTTCAATTGGACCACAGCATTTAACATCTTTTAAGACTATAGAGAATGTCCAAAAAGGAAAATTTGAGATAGTAACTAATGCTAAAAAAGATGCTGTAGCTATTCTAAATGTGGATAATAGCTATATTGCAAGTGGAATAGATATGTATGCTAAAGATAAAAAAGTAATAAGATATGGAACTAAAAATAGTGAAAATATAGACTATAGAGTAGAGAACATATCTATGAATGAAAATGGTAGTACATTTGATTTGATACATAATAATGAAAAACTTACATTTGAGACAAAACTTCTTGGAAAGCATAATATATATAATATTATGTGTGTAGCAATTGTTGCTAGGCAGCTTGGAGCTTCAAATGAGAATATTATAAAGGCTGTGAAAAAGGTAAGACCTATTGAGCATAGATTAGAACTTAAGAAAATGGGCAATATTCTAGCACTTGATGATTCATTTAATTCTAATCCTGAGGGTTCTAAAGCTGCTATTGAGTGCTTATCATTATTTAAAGATAAGTATAAGGTAATAGTCACTCCTGGTATGATAGAGCTTGGAGACAAGGATTATGAACTAAATAAAAAGCTTGGCAAGTACTGCACAAGATGTGATTATGTGATACTTGTTGGAACTAAAACAACTAAGGCTATAAAAGATGGAATGGATGAAGAGGGCTATAAAAATTATTTGGTAGTTAAAGATGTGTATGAGGCTTTTGAAAAGTTAAATAATATTAAAGCGAGTCATGAGAATTTAATTGCACTTTTTGAAAATGATTTGCCAGATAGCTATTCATAAAAAAGAAAGAGGGAATAAATAATGAAAACAGTAGTTGGTGTATTTTTTGGAGGAAAAAGTGTTGAACATGAAGTGTCGATAATATCTGCACTCCAAGTTATAAACGCTATAGATAAAGAAAAATATGATGTTATACCTATATATATAACTAAAGAAAATAGATTTTTTTCTTCAGAGCTACTTTTGAAAATTGATATTTACAAAGATATGAAAGAGCTTGAGAAAAAGTGCGATGAAGTATATTTTACTCATGAAAATTTTCAAATGATAGTAAATAAGAAGGAAGGAGCATTTAAAAAGGTACTTGGAAAAATAGATGTAGTTTTTCCAGTAGTCCATGGATTAAATGTTGAGGACGGAACACTGCAAGGCTTTTTAGAGATGTATAATATTCCATATGTGGGATGTGATGTATGTGCATCTGCAGTTGGTATGAATAAAATAATATTTAAAAAAGTTCTTGAGGCTTCAAATATTCCAGTTATAGAATATAGTGAAATATATGCAAAAAATTTTGAAGAAGATGAAAATAAGGTTTTAGAAGAGATAAAGTCAAAACTTTCTTACCCTATAATTTTAAAACCTGCTAATCTTGGTTCAAGTGTTGGTATTAAAATTGTAAAGAATGATGATGAGTTTTTTGAAGGAGTAAGATTCGTTCTTGAGTTTACTGATAAGATACTTGTTGAAAGATGTGTAACTAATTTAAGGGAAATAAACAGCGCTATTTTAGGTGACTGCACTGAAGTTCTTGTTTCAGAACTTGAAGAACCATTAAAACAAGATGAGTTTTTAAGTTTTAAAGATAAGTATATGTCAGAGCAAGGGGGAGCTAAAGGCTCTAAAACAAGCTCAGGTATGGCCTCACTTACAAGAAAGATTCCAGCAGATTTAGAAGAAAGCGAGAAAAATTTAATACTTGAACTTTCTAAAAAGGTGTTCAAAATACTTGACTGTGCAGGTGTTGCAAGAATAGACTATATCATAGATGAAGATAGCAAAAAAATATATGTAAATGAAATAAATACAATTCCTGGATCAATTTCATTTTATCTATGGGAGCCAAAAGGTATATCATTTGATGAGCTTTGTGATAGGTTAATCAGGATAGCTATAAAAAGAGCGGGTAGAAGAGAAAAGATTATTTATTCAAATGATGTGAATCTTCTAAGTATGCATAGTAAGAAGTAAATATTAAAAGTATTATGAAAAAGAAAGTAATATGATATAAAATTAAAATAATGCTAATAATCAGTGTAAGTATTTTACTTATGCTGATTTTTGTTGCATTTGAAATTTAAAAATCACGAATTTTGCACTAAAAGTATTTTAAAATACATACTATTGATACAAAAATCGATAAAAGTGTGAAAAGAATAATTAATTGTATATAATGATTATAAAAAAATAAATTATGCACATATTAAAGAAAAATAAAATTATAATATGTATATAATAATTCACGAAAAATGTATTAATAATATGCTATAACAAATACTTTTGATACTAAAAACGTGAAAAATATCTTGATATTTGAAATATGCTGTATAGATAATAAATGTGGATTATTAGAGGTTGTAAAAGGAATTAGATTAATAATAATATAGAGTTATATTTATCAATTTTACAGCATACATTCAATAATTCTAATCAAAGTAAAAGCAAGTAAAGAATGCTTTTTGCTTCCTGGTAAACTTTTTGACAAATCTTATTTTGAGTGATATAATGTGATAGAAAATTTTTTAGTATATTTTTCTAATTAGAAGGGTGGTAAAAAATATGGAAGAATTGGATTTTAAGTATGTATCGCAATATGAGTCTGTAAATATAGTGCTTAGCGAAAAGTTTTGCACTTACGATATCAAGGTTTTAAATTCTATTACTAGTAATTCATATCTTGCCTATCTTGCAATTAAATCTTTAGATAAGAATATAAGGTATATTGCTATATCTAAAATTACAAGTCAGTTAATGCTCTACGCTATTATAATAAAATCTCGGAATGAAAAAGACAAATTAAATGCATTATCTAAGCTTACGGATGAAAATTTAATAGCAAGCGTTGTTATTCATGAAGAAAATGAAACTGTTGGAATTGAAGCGTTAAAAATTTTAGGACAGCTCAAGTTTATAACTGCCCTAGCACATCATGGTATATCTGAACAGTTGAGACTTAAAGCTTTAAAGTATGTTGAAAATGAACAAGAACTAAAAAAGATAGCTTTATGTGAGCATCAGTATAGTTCGGTAAGAAAAATGGCAAAAGAAAAGATAAAAAACATAAATATCTTAATGGAAATCAATCAGTTAGAAAAGACTTTAAATTAGCGTATGTAAATAATTTTATGTGAAAGAGCTTCTACTATATAAAAGTAGAGGCTTTGTTTTTTAGCTACTTGATTTTTTTCGATTATTGGTATATATTATAACTGTAAATAAAATATAATTAAATGAAAGGGGGCATGTATATGCATAATCATGAAAGTGAACATGATTCAGAAAAGAATATTTCGCTTGCATTTGTACTTAATTTATTATTTTCAATAATTGAAGTGTTTGGTGGGATATTTACAAATAGTATATCAATACTTTCAGATGCATTTCACGACTTTGGTGATGCAATATCACTTTTAATTGCAGTATTTTGTGAGAAAAAATCGAAAAAAAGTCCTACTGAAAAGTATACATATGGTTATTTAAGATTTTCAGTTTTAGGAGGACTAATTACATCAGTAATTCTTGCAATTGGTAGCGTAACTATTATATACAACTGTATTCCAAAGTTAATTAATCCGGAGCCTGTAAATTATGATGGTATGCTTGTTTTAGCAGTTGTAGGAATAATAATAAATGGAATAGCTGCATTTAAAACTCATTCTACGCATAATATAAATGAAAGAGCTGTTAGTCTTCATATGATGGAAGATGTACTTGGCTGGGTAGCTGTACTTATAGGTAGTGTAATAATTAAATTTACAGGACTATATATAATAGACCCAATTCTTTCTATTATGATAACAATATATCTGTTATACCATATAGCTAGAAACTTTAGTGAAATAGGTAAGTTATTTTTAGTTACATCTCCTAAAGATTATAAAGAAAATGAACTATTAAAGGCTGTATCTGAAGTTGAAGAAGTAGATAGTATGCATCATATTCATGTATGGAGCTTAGATAGTGAGAATCATTATCTTACTATGCATGTTGTTCTAAAAGATATGGTAGATACTAAAAAGTTAGGTGAGATAAAGAAGAAAATAAAAGAAGAAATTGAAGAACATTTAAAAATATCGCATATAACTATAGAGTTTGAATTTAAAGGAGAAAATTGTGATGAAACTACATGTAATGTAAAACACTCACATGAGTCACATCATCACCATCACTAATAACAAATAAACCGCAAAATTAATTGCGGTTTATTTCTATGTTAGCTTCAAGCTACATCTTTGTATTTTAACAAAGCTTTTTTCAGCTTCCTACTATTGCTAGATGCGGCGAGTATGTTGTCAAGTGCTGTATCGAGAATGTCCAACTCTCTAGAAATTTTTTCAATTTCTGAAATATTTGCAGTATCAGAAAGCTGGTCTACAAGTGCTTTTCTTTTCTTGGTTATTTTGAAGAGTAAACTACCTTCTAAAAAGTTAGTGGAATTGCTTTTTTTCTCTACTCTTTTGCTACGCCTCTTGTTGCGAACTTTAGCACGTTTTTCATCTCTTTCGTAAGATAGGTCTGCAGCGTAACTGGTTCCATCGAAGAACTCTTCTGCCTCAACTAAAATTGCTTCTCTTTCAAATTCATTCATGATGTTATGCCCTCCAAAAAATATTACTTTGGTTTAATAGTTTCTTAATTAAAATAACCTCCTTATAAAATAATTATATTTTACTTCCTAAGAAAAGTAACATATATATTATACTATATGTTAAATAATATGTCAAATGCAAAAAACATAAAAAAATGAAAAAATGACAAAAAATTACAAATTTTAAAAAAAATTTAATAAATTTGAAACTTTTTGGCCTTCTAAATTATCTATAATATGGTGAGTAAAATGTTAGACATAGTAATAGTAGATGATGAATATGATTTTTTAATGGAAATTTATAATAGAATAACAGCAACAAATAGATTTAGAATAAAGGGTATTTTTAATGATGTAAAAAGTGCAAGTACGTATTTAAATAAGTCTAAACCAGATATTGTAATTATAGATATTAAAAAAGATAATCAATCTGGTATAAAACTTTTAAAGAAAATTAGGAAAAGTGATGAAGTAACGAAAACTATGATAATTTCATCAGATAAAGAAAGTGTAGTGGATATGGTAAATAGTAATCTATATGCAGATGAGATATTAATAAGACCATTTAAGCTGGACATGCTTATTGATAGACTAGATGCTTTAAGTAAAAGTGTACCGAAACACGTAAATTCATCAGATTATAAAATTGAAAATATTTTAGATAATTTCTATTTTTCTAAAACAAATCGAGGATATTATTATATAACAGAGTGTATAGATTATTGTATTAATATGAATTGTAGACATATCTGTGGAATTAAAGAATTGTATAAAGAAGTAGCAAGTAAAATTAAAGTAGATAATTCAGATTTAATTGAATGGAATATTTCCAAATCAATTAAGATTATGAATAAATATACAAAAACAGAAACACTTGAAAAGTTCTTTCCATATAATCAATATCCATCTCCAAAGATATTTTTAAATGAAGTATTAGATAGGTATTATAAAGATAATAATGAAGAAAAATAATAATTAAGTATGCAAGTTAAAAATTATATATCATCATCAAAAAGGACTTTAAATAGTCCATCAAAAAATGAGTGGAAATTCTTCACTCATTTTTTGCATCTTATGACAAGATTATAAAATTTTGATTTATATATTTACAATGACCAAGAATTATGGTAATATATTTATGCAAATTTTTTTGTGTATATTTTTTAGTTCATTATGATTTTTTGTTTAAGTATTGATAGTTCTTTATGATTTTGTTTAGTTATTTTTTATTTCAGCTAATTTAGTAAATGAACATTAACGATAAATATTATAGTACTATTTACAGGTTTTTAAACTATACTTACAAAATATTTAAAAAAGGAGGTGTAAATATTAGAAACTCAAAAAAATTTGAATATATTTAAAGTTTTGTTTAGATATTTTTTTCATAGAAATGTGTTTTTTCATTTAAAAAATTTTTGTTATTT